>CAYRZA010000023.1:0-8431 GCA_964428675.1 uncultured Desulfurococcales archaeon
GTTCCGTTAACGAATAGCAGGTACACTCCCTGAGGCATCCCAGTTATTATTGCGAACTGCGCTGCGTAGAGACCGGGGATGCGGAGGGATGAAATGACGAACGTAAGGTTCTCGTAGACCTTTCCGTACATTACGAGGTTCCCTTGGAGGTCAGTGACATTCATGGGCGTGCCGTTTATTTCGTAAGCCAGGACAAGTGCTGTCAAGGGGTAGTTGGGGGGCAGGTAGTAGTAGTAGGGGAACGGAATGGGGTAAACTATAGCTACTGAAGGCCCTACGTCCAAAATTGTAGCACCGTAGCCGTTAAGTCCGCCAGAGGTGCCGTTGATGTAGACCAACCACTCTCCGCCCGGCGCAATCGGGAGGATAGTGTATTCCGCCGTCCAATACGTACCGTTGAACTTCAGGGGTACCTCAGTTATTACGCCCTCTGTTGTAGTGATGTACGCTTCGAAGCTACCGTTGCTTACTATAGTGCCGTTCGGGTACGTAATGTAAGCCACTATCCTGAATGTGGTGTTGACGTTGTACCATGGCAAGGAGTACCCCTCAGCGAAAGTCGTCACGGAGATCTTTAACGAGGGTTTGCTCAACGTGTAGTTAATGGCTTTCAGCAGGCCGTAGTAGTCGGGGCTCCCTAGGCCTGTGACCAGGTTGTAGCCCTCGTGAGCGTAGTAGACGCCGTTAAAGCCGAACGTTATCTGGTGGAAGGCCATCGAGTAAAGCGTCGAGTTCCTGTAAATCTCGTAAAGTATTGGGTTGAGCCAACCGAAGTCTTTACCAAGCTGGGACTTCAGGTCAGCTATTATCCCAGCCCATGTCGGCGCTGCCAGGCTAGTCCCGCCTATTAAGATCTCAATCCCGTAGGCATAAACTATCGCCCCAGTGTAGGGGTTTGCGTCGGCGGAGACGTCGGGCACTAGCCTTGAGGAGTAGTTGCCAGGCTGGAAGGGTAACTTCGGCTCGAGGGCGCTCACACCTCCACCTCCTCCGATCAGGGGGAAATAGTAAGGCATTATAGACCACGCCGTTTCGTAGCCATAGGTGACCTCTGACCCGGGCTGGCCGTAGCTGCCGTTAACCAATGTGGGGTAAAGCGAGGTGCCACCTGCCGCCAAAACGAACGGAGAGCTGGCGGGCCACGAAGTGCCCCCGTATGAAGTCAAAGTGTAACTAAAGGCCCCGCCGTCGCCAGAAGAGGCGACGAAGGTTATGCCCAGTGCAGACCCCACTGCGAACCAGTAGTCAAGGAGGGGGATGTTAGGGTATGCAATTCCTTCAAAGTAAATGTACATACCGTTCGCAGCTATCAGGTTCTCAGGAATCCCCCAGCTCATGGAGACCACCGATACGTTGAGGGCTGAAACGACGTAAGGTATTGAGGCGAGCAAAGCGTTGTCACTGCTGGCTACAATTAGGTAAATGTGAGCGTAGGGGGCCATTGCGTGAACCGTCTCCACGTCAAGGGCGGTCTCTATAGCCCAACCACTTAAGATCCCAAGCACAGGCATATAGGGGCCTAGCGGGATTACGGTGATGTTTGCAGGCGGTAAGCCGTATTTGGAGTCGAGGGCATTAAGGTCCTCCTGAAGCGTGGGATCGCCATACATGTCCAAGATAGCTACGTTGATCCCCTTCCCTCCCTGAGTCACGTTGTAGGCCTGAGCTATTTGAGGAAGCGAGAGCGGTAAGTACGAGAGGTGGAGCCCAGTCCCGTTCAACGCGGGGACTAGCTTCCCGTCCTGGAAGTAGCCTAGCACAACGTGGTAGTACGTCGGCTGAACCCTGGAGAAATTAGTGAGGCCTATAACGGCCACACCGTCGAGGGCCTCGACGTATTTAGGAGTACTGGACGGGGCGTAGTAGAGCAATCCCGACATGTTGTAAAGGTAAAGCTTTACGCCGAAAGCTCTCTCTACGTTATAGGCAGAAGCGTAGGCGATGACTTCGACGGGCGTGACAGCCTGAACTCGAAAACCGTACGACTCGAGGTAATTCGCCACTTCCTGAGCCTTCTCTGGGTTACCCATTTCCTCGAATAGCTGTGCCTTAGTCATGTTGATCTGCTTGTTGCCTATTTCTTGTGCGAGTAGGTAGAGCTGTTGAGCGTTCTTAGGAGGTATCAGGACGGCAACGGTAAGGGTGGAGTTGGGGTTGAGCGGCCCAACTTTAACGCCCTGGAGGTCAGGGCCTATATAGATCACGTGCGGTGTTATGAATGAAGATATAGGGCTAATGAGGCTCAAGGAAAGGGCGAACAGTATTATTTTGTCTAACATTGAAGGTCTTTGGGCTTGTTGGAATATAAAAGATGTTTCAGAAATAGGACTCGAAATCAGTCCGAGGTCAACTTGAGCTCAGTGATAATAGCGCCCAGGATCAAAGTAAACGAAGAGAACGCTATCAGCATTAAGAAGTACAGCGGGTCGAAGGAGTTCGTTAGCATGGCCTCCCTTCCCAGCTCCGATAAGTAGGTTAGGGGGTTGACGTCGCTAATCGCCTGAAGCCAGGACGGGAAGAACGCCTTAGGGAAAAGCGCCGTGCTTGAGAACATGAGCGGAAACGTTAACAGGTTGGCCACAAGTCCTGGCCTCTGCCAGTCTGACGAAGAGACGTTGAACATGAAGTAAATCGAACTGAAGCTCATACTGGTGAGGTACAGCGCTAGAAGCCATAAGAAAATGTAGCCAGTAACGTAGAACCTAGCTCCCATTAGCCAACCGGCGATTAGTATTACGGGCACCTGTATTAGCCCCCTGGTCGCACCTCCCAGGACTTTAGAGAGGAATATCACGTACTTCCTAGTAGGGGCCACCATAATCCTCTTCAAGTAGCCTAGCCTCTTGTCCTGAACTAGGGACATGGAGGCCATCATTCCCATGGAAACGGAAGAGACCGACAGCTCTCCGGGGATCAGGAAGCTCAGGTAGTTGTTGGTATGAAAGAACTCCTCCAAGAAGGACTTCGGCAGTCCTCCAAGCGAGCTCCCGAAAAACACGACCCACATGAGGGGTTGTATAATCGTCATCAGCAGGGTGAATATCGAGAAGTATATTTTAGAGACCTCCCTGTAGTACAGGGCCCACAGCTGATCCAGGGTCCTCATCTTCTCGCCCTCCTCAAGATTATCTGGAGCTTCCTCTCGTCTATGCTTCCTGCCTCCTCTATCGTGAGCCCAGTCAGGGCTATGAATACCGAATCGAGGGAGGCCCTCTCTATCTTTATCTTCTCCACCTTGTCAGCCCCTATCTCACTGAGCAGTTGGGGCAGGACGGAAGACGCGTCCTTAGTCCTTATCCTGTAAACGTTAGAATCTTTATATATCACTTCATAGCCCTTCAACTCCACTGGGACCTTCGTCACCAGCTCTATCACGTCGTATGCGTACTTGGACTTGAGCTCTTCGGGTGAGCCCTCGGCTATCTTCTTCCCCCTGTTTATTATAACTAGTCTGTTGCAGAGGGCGTCCGCCTCCTCCATGTAGTGGGTGGTCAGTAAGACCGTCACTCCGAACTCCTTGTTGACCTTCTGGATCACGTCCCACAGGGCCTTCCTCGAGACCACGTCGAGCCCAACGGTCGGCTCGTCCAATAGTATTACCTCTGGGGAGTGAAGCAGGGCCATGGCTATTTCCAACTTCTTCCTCATTCCCGAGGAGAAACCCTTGACTTTCTTGTCCTTGAACCTCTCCAAGTCGAAATACTTTAGTAGCTCTAAGGCCCTCTCCTTCCAGTCCTTAAGGCCGTAGAGCTTCGCTTGAATCCAGAGGTTCTGCATTGCCGTAAGGTCGTCGTCGACTATCACCTCAGAGCTGACCCAACCGAGCTTTTCCTTGACCTTTAACGGTTCCTTAGCTACGTCCAGGCCCAGGACGAAAATCTTCCCCGAAGTGGGCTTCAGCAGGCCGGTTATCATCTTTATCGTAGTCGTCTTGCCCGCACCGTTTGGGCCAAGCAGTCCGAATATTTCACCCTTCTTGACGTCGAAGGACAGGTCGTCGACCGCAGTGAAGTCGCCGAACTTCTTCGTAACGTTCTGTAACTCTATGGCATTCATAAGCGGTCTTGGAGCGGTGGACTAAAAAATATTTCGATATATCGAAATCACTTCACTACGAGGACTGGGACATGACTCTTCGCCACGAGCTCAGACGAGACGCTGCCCATTATCGCCTTCTTTATGCCCGTTAGCCCCCTAGAGCCCGAGACTATCATGTCGCAGTTAACGTTCTTACAGTACTGTATTACCGCATCGGCGACGTTTGGGGACTCTAAGATCTGGGTCTTAACGTTCTTAGTCTTGAGCATATCTAGGGCGTGCTTAAGGGACTCCTCCGCCTTTTCCCTAGTCTCTATTATGACGCTCTCCGGCTCCCTTGGGGCCTCCCTGACAACAGTGACTAAATACAGCTCGTCTTTTTCATTAATTATATTCGTCAAGAATAGTAGTGCCTTCTTCGCGTGGTCAGATCCGTCATACGCTACAACTATTTTCATCAAAAAACGATTATGCTTTGCTAACTATATAAGAATTGACTTCACAAAGTGGAAAAATGTTCAGCTGAAGAGCGGGACTTTACTCCTCTTAGGGGGCCTCGGTAAGGCCGCCGTAAGGACAGCTGAAACCACGCCGAGCACTGCCATTATGTAAATAGAGGAGCTCAGCGACGTGAAGGAAATCAGCAGACCCATTAGCAATGGGCCTATTGCGCCTCCTCCAGTCGTCCCGATTCCCCAGACCAGGGAGTTGGCCAGCCCCGTTGATCCCCTCGGCACTAAGTCGCTGGTGAGGGATAGGGTGAGCGGGAATGCGCTGAAGGTGAAGAACCCGAAGAGGGCCAACAGCGCTAGGCTTCCCGTTAGGGCGAAGCCGATTACAGACAAAACCGCGCCCACAGTGGAAACCGCCAGCGTGAGCCTCCTCCCGGCCCTGTCGCTGAGGAAGCCGAATAACGGTTGTCCCACTATAGCTGGCAACAGGAAGAGGGTTATCGCGTTTCCCAAGCCTTGGCCGAAGGAGTAGCCGAAGTATTTAACGAGTATGACCCCGACGTACTGGCTCACGCCCTGGGTGAAGACTGCCCTAGTGAACGAGACCACCGTTAACAGCGTTATCACTTTAAGTGGGATTGTTATGCCCTTCTTCTCGCGCTTCTGATGGCCGGAGCCCCTCACCTCCACCTCGGGAACTAGGAGTGACCAGACTGCGACCAGTACAGAAATTGCTGCCAACGCGAGCAGCGATAGGAAATAGTTTCCAGAAAGGGCGACGAAGAGGGCCGTGCTTATGGAGGGATAAAGCGACCTCCCTAGGCTGCCCATCGCTCCGTTTATTCCCATCGCGTATCCGCTACTCCCCTCGTAAGTCAAGGCTAATGCAGCACTCCCCAGAGGGTGGTAGAAGGCAGAAGCTATTCCCGAGACCGCTGCTCCTATAATTGCTATCAGCACGTTATAATCCTTGACCCCGAGGCCGAATATCGCGAGGCCCAGAGCCCAGAGGAGAGCTCCTAGGCCTATTAGCCTAATGGGCTTTCCGGTTCTGTCCATAATCCTGCCCACCGCAGGGGAGAACAGGGCTCCTAGGCCGAAGAAGATGAGGCCGAACACCCCTGCCATGTAGGCCGGCATGTCGTAAGCCTTAACCATGTATGCGTATGCCACTGGAAGTACCCACGTGTTGCCGTCGTTGACGAAATGGCCTAAGCTAGTGAAGCCGAGTATCAGGCCTCTCCTCGCTTCGGACGACATATGTTAGGAACCGAACTTTCTCCTATTAAGCTTTTAGTATTCAGAAAATTAGGCCGGTCTTCTTTTCCTTTTTCTCTTTCTTCGACTGGATAACGTCGACCACGACGAAGGCCACCATCAGGGCGGTCAAGGCCGCTCCGATGACCTCCATGACAAGGTTATTTAGAGCTATGCCTGCAGTGAGCATAGCGAAGGCCAGCTGGGCCGGGCCGTATTTGGCGTATTTGAATATACTCATGAAATCAAACTTCTTTTTTGCTAAATTAAACTTATTCTGAGCTGACGTTTATAGCTGGTATTCATAAAGGAGTTGTTAGTGGAGGACTTCTGCGAGGGCCGCTACAAGTGCGGGGAGCTCAACAAGGAGTCGGCGTGCTCCGTAATACTTTACTCTAACGAACCCATAATACTTACGGACGACGAGGGCTTAAAGGAGGTAGACAGCGTAATTAACAAGGCCTTTACTGGGGTCTATAGGCTAAAGCTCGGCTCGTCGAACCTTTTTTTCGTCCTCATAAATGAGGATGGAACGAGGGAGTTGTGGCGGAAGACCGGCAAGGGCGTTGAGGTCAACAGCGCTTACGTCCTCATGGAGGGTGAGCTGAGGGAGGTCAGGAAGGAGGTCATATGCCTAATCCTGAGCCGTATGTCTTTTTAATTACGTTGCGTAAATACAAATGTGGCAACAATAACGGTTAGAGTGGACGACGAACTGAAGAGGAAGATGGACGAGCTCAAGGACGTCAACTGGAGCGAGGTCATAAGGGAGAAGATAAGGGAAGTAATAGAGGAGGAAGAGAAGAAGAGGAAGAAGAAGGATTACTTTAGGATAGCCAGAGCCTCCCTGAGGGCGGAAGAGCTCTCTTCCCTATTTCAGGGCAAGGAGAGCGAGGTGACGATAAGGGAGTGGCGTGACAGGAATTGGCAGTAGTCGACGCTTCGGTAGTCGTCAAGTGGTTCGCGAAAGAAATTCATTCAGATAAGGCTAACCTATTGAAGGAGGCCTACGTTAAGGGCATCATAAACCTTTCAGCGCCCTGCATTCTGCCCTTCGAGGTCCTGAACGCCCTGAAGTACACTTATCATTTAGGCCAGAGGGAGTTACTGGAGGTCTCTCAAGTCCTTTACGATTTTCAGATCGATCTTTATAGCCTTTACGACATCAAGCAAGAAATCGCGGAGATCTCTTCAGTTTACGGAATAACTGTTTATGACGCCGCTTACGTCGCCTTAGGGAAGAAGCTGGGTGACGAGGTATACACTGCCGACGAGAAGCTGTTGGCGAAGTTAAAAGGATTAGAATTCGTGAGGCACATAAGGGAATTCTCGGTGTGACCCTTGGCGAGCAACGCGTTCGCGGCCTACGTGATTTTAGTGATCTTCGGAGCACTCGTAGCTACCGCTTTCTATTTCGGAAACCCCTTCGCTATCCAAGTCTTGGTCCCGATTTACTTCACGGGGTTGGCCCTTTACCTCCTATTCTACGATAGGATAGAGGGATTGGAAAAGCGTAAGACGAAGGTCAAAAGGAGAAAAAGAGATAACCTTAAATAATTTCACTAAGTACGTACTAATATGAACGACAAGCTGACGGTTAGGTCGGTAATAGTAGCCGGTATGGGCGTCTTTTCAGACGGTTATAACTTGTACTCGATCGCCCTAGTGGCTTACACTCTGATTTACCTCTTCAACCTCAACGCGGTTCAAGAGGGCCTCCTAGTCGCGGCCTCCTACTTCGGTGCAGCTATTTCGGCACTGCTCTTCGGCTTCATCTCCGACGTTACGGGGAGGAAGAGGATGTACGGCTTCGACGTCCTAATCATGGCCATTGGCTCAGTCATGCAGGCCCTATCGCAGAACTATTACGACTTATTGATCTCCAGAATTCTAACGGGGATAGGAGTAGGAGCGGACTACGTGCTCTCACCAGTAATAGTCGCGGAGAACGCTAGCCCTAAGAGGAGGGGGATGGCGATGATCATAACCTTCGCCTTCATGTGGGGGCTAGGGGCGGTCGTTGCGGCTTTCGTCCTCCAAATGGTTCAAATCCTGGGAGTCCCGAGCTCTGAGGCTTGGAGGATCGTTCTCGGCCTTGGCGCAGTCCCAGCCATTTCCGTTTACGCCTACAGGAGGAAAATAGCCGAGACCCTCCTCTTCTTAGCTAGGGTGAAGCCTAAGAGTGACGAGGTCGAACTGATGAGGAGGGAGTTCGGAGTCGAAATCAAAGTGGATCCAGACAGCGTTCCCTTCGCGATGAGGCTTAGGAAGAGCATAACCCTAATTGTGGTGGCCTCTGTGCTATGGCTTCTCTACGACGTTTACTCGTCGACATTCACCATATACGGACCAATAACTATAGCCTACAACCTCGGCCTCAACGCCATAACGTTCACTTACCTGGCCCAGTTCGGTGCCGGAATCCCAGGGCAAATAATCAGCATGTTACTAGTTGACAAGCTCGGGAGGAAGAAGCTCATAGTAATAGGATACGCAGGTGTGGCCTTCTGGCTCGCGATGTACGGTCTACTGCTAATGAAGCCCGAGCTCTTCGGCTTTCACTTCCAGGTCACTAACGTGTTGAAGGCAGCCGAGAGTCTGAAGGGAGAGGCCGCGGTGCTCGGAATGGCGTTCTACATGATGAACTACCTCTTCGCCGCAATAGGTCCCGCCTCAATTATAGG
>CAYRZA010000024.1:0-8266 GCA_964428675.1 uncultured Desulfurococcales archaeon
ATGAGGATGAAGGGTTACAACGTACTCTTCCCGTTCGCGTTCCAGTACACCGGTACCCCCATAATTTCCGTCGCTGAGGCCATAAGGAGGGGCGACAGGGACATTATTGAGGACTTCAAGAGGGTTTACGGGATCCCGGAAGAAGAGGTGCTGAAGCTCTCAGATCCCATGTTCATGGCGAGGTACTTCCACCAGAGCATGAAGACCACGGCCAAGAGGATAGGCCTTTCCGTCGACTGGAGAAGGGAGTTCACCACTGTAGATCCTCCCTTCGAGAAGTTCATTCAGTGGCAGTACAGGAAGCTGGAGGAGAAGGGAATGATAAGGAGGGAGAGCATGCCAGTAGCTTACTGTCCCTATGACAACTTCCCCGTGGGAATGCACGACACCAAGGGCGACGTGGAACCGGAGATCGTGGACTTGGACGTAATATACTTCGACTCCGGAGACCTCTCATTCATGGCAGCTACCCCCAGGCCTGAGACCGTTTTCGGGGCCGTAGCGATCCTGGTCAACCCGGAGGCAACCTACGTCGTGGCCTCCTTAGGGACGAGGAAGGTGGTTCTCTCGAAGGAAGCCATGGAGAAGCTCAAGTACCAGAAGGACTTCAAGCCCATAAGGGAAGTAAAGGGATCGGAGCTAGAGGGGCTCAGTGCCTTTAACGCCGTTACCGGCAAGCAAATACCAGTAATCGCCTCCAAGTACGTCTCCCCAAAGCAGGGCACAGGTGTAGTAATGGCTGTGCCGGCCCACGAGCCGGAGCACTTCCTGGCCTTAACTGAGCTGGGGAAGGAGTTTGAGCTTATCCCAGTCATAAGGACTGAAGGGCTCGCCGAGATCCCCGCTCCGAGCGTGATCGACTTAGCCCAGACGACGAGCTCGCAGGAGCTCAAGGACTACATCGACACGCTTTACAACCTAGAGTACCACAAGGGAGTCATCAGGGAGGACGTCGTTGAGAGGGTCAGGGACTTCCTGAAGGCGATAGTGAAGGAGATGGTCGCGGGCAAGAGCGTGCCTGAGGCCAGGAAGGCCGTGGTCGGGATTCTGAAGAACCTGGGAGTGCACGACGTAATTTACGAGATAGCTAACGGGCCGGTCTACTGCAGGTGCGGCGCAGAAGTGGTGGTAAAGCTCATGGAACACCAGTGGTTCCTGGACTACTCGAACCCCATATGGAAGGCAATGGCCATGAAGGCCCTCGACAGGGTGAGCGTTGTACCGGAGTCAGCGAAAAGGGACTTGGCTAGGGCCGTATTCGAGGCGAAGTCCAGGGCCTTCACGAGGACCAGGGGGCTCGGGGTCAGGCTACCTTGGGACGAGAAGGAGATAATAGACCAGCTCAGCGACTCCACGATTTACATGGCTTATTACACGATTTCCTACCTCCTCAAGTACCCGCCCTCAGCCTTAACCGACAAATTCTGGGACTACGTAATGCTCGGTGAGGGGAACGTCGACGAGGTCTCCAGGGAGACCGGCATACCAAAGGAGGAGCTCATGAGGCTGAGGGAGGAGGTCGTTTACTGGTACCCACTGGACTCAAGGCACAGCGGAAGGGACTTGATAAGGAACCACCTGGCCTACATGATCTATCATCACGCCGTCATCTTCGGGGAGGACATGGTGCCTAAGGAGATCGTGGTTAACGGCTTCGTGAGGGTAGGGGGGAAGAAGATGAGCAAGGCCTTCAGGAACGTCTACCCGTTGGACAAGGCAATCGAGGAGTTCGGGGTCGACGCGGTCAGGCTGGCCCTGCTTTATAACAATGAAGTGCTGGACGACGTGGACTTCGAGCAGTCAACAGCGAGGAAGATGGGGGAGAGCTTGAAGAAGTTCCACGACTTCGTGCTTTACTTGCTTTCCATTAAGGGGACGGAATCGGTGAGGCCAGCGGACAAGTGGTTGAGCTCCTACATGAACAACCTAGTGACGAGGGTGATCAAGGACTACGAGGCCTACAGGTTCAAGGCAGTCATAGATTCCTTACTCTTCGAGCTCCCCGAGAGGCTGAGGGACTACCTCTCCCTGGTCGATTTCCCCAACTCGGAGCTCCTGAGGAAGGTCATAAGCGCTTGGGTTAGGCTTTTGGCCCCCCTGGCACCTCACGTCGCAGAGGAGGTTTGGCACTACTTCAATCAGTCCTTCGTCGTTAGAGAACAGTTGCCGAGGCCGGAGGACTTCGAATACGACGCTAAGGCCTACGCCGAAATAGAGTACATGAACTACCTGGCCTCTAAGATAGAGGACTTGATGGGCGAGACCGAGGGGACTCCCGAGAGGATAATCCTGTTCGTCAGCACCGACGAGAGGAAGGTCAAGGCAGTGAAGGGCGCAATAAACGCGTTGCTGAGCAGGAAGACCCTGAGGGACTTCCTCCTGGAGGGCAGGGAAGATGAGGAGATTTTGAAGAGGGCATACGAGGTGGCAAGCAAGCTCCCGGACAGCATAAAGGAGCTCATAGCCAAGACCGACCTCAACGAGGCGGAGGTCATAGCAAATAACGCCGAGCTCCTGATCAAGAAGCTGGGCCTGGAGGAGGTCAAGATATATGACGCTGACGACCCAGCGACGCCTAACCTGAGGGGGAAGAAGGACTTAGCGTTCCCGTTTTCTCCAGGAGTCTTCCTGGTCGTGCCGAGTTAAAGCGGGAAGGTGCCGTGGGGGACAAAGAGGCCTCATAGGGCCCTGATGGGCACTTGGCCTCCGCGGCTGACTTATCATTGCTTTTTTAGCTTATTAGTTTTAACCGAGACCAGCGTCATTCTAATGTGCTCAAGTACTATGAATACGCAAGGCACAGCATGGGCGAACCTCTCGTCACTGCTTACGTTTACAAGAAGGCCGAAGGGGGTAAGATAACTTCCGTGTTTAAGGCCATGTTCTTCTCCGACTGGGCCTATGTAATAGTTCACGAGGAGGACGACCTCAGGGGAGGGGAAGTGTTGAACTGCGGCAAGGGCAGGGGAGGGCTCGAAGAGTTATTTAAGTTCTACGACCCCGAATGGGACGACTTTATAGTCGTTGGAGAGAAGAACTACGTGGACGAACTGCTCAGCGATTACCTGTCCAAGTACGACCGGTGATGTGGGAGGTCTCCCTACCTGAGCGGTGAGGAGGGCTAGCGGGACTGATTCTCTAGTTTTTCAATAAATTTTCAATGAAAAACTGAGAGAAATCTATTATGTCAGCGCATGAATGGCTCCTCACACCTCAGCTGTCCCAGTAATCTCATCACTCAGCAGTGCAAGGGACTCCTCACGGGTCGGGAAAGCGCGGCCTCATCATTAAAATATGAAGTCCTTTATCTTATGCCTTATCCAAGCTCCAATTAATAAGAAGACTATTGCCCAAGGCACTATGAACTCCGCCACCAGCTGCCAGCCTGGGAGCTTCCAGAGAACCTCGGCGACCCACACGGTCATAACGAGGAACGTTATTAAGGGGCCCATGACCGCTATCCAAGTCGCCACGTCGTATAACCTGTCTTCCGTTCTTCTCTGCATAAGCACCTTGAAATCTCACGCCTTTTAAAGTTTGAATTCTAACTCCTCAAGGCGGACTCGACCTGCTTGAACAGCTCCGGGTCCTTCTCCTGCAACCTCTTCAGGCTCCAGGGCTTCAGGCCCTTGCTCTTCACTCCCCTCAACACGCTCCTCATCCAAGACTCGTAAACCTTCCCCGAGCCCCTCTTCGCCGCAAAACCCTTGAGTACCTCCAAGGCCTGCTCCTCGCTGAGTCCCTTAACGTTCACCAAGTACCTGCTGGCGACATAGAGTATGAACCTCTTCCTCCCGTCCTCAAGGCCGTTCTCCAATACCTTCTCTATCCAGTCGTAATTGACCTTCTTAGGCCTTGGAGGGAAGGGGCCGTCGACGACGAAGAGGAGCCTTCCCTTCGAGTCGTAGACAACAGTGGAGTAACCGTCGAACTCGGCCCTACCTGCAGGTTCGCCATCAGGGTAATAGAGCCTTATGGTTACCTCTTGAGCCACGTTACAATAATTCGCGGTTCTACCTTATTTAGCGATTGTCGAGGTCAGCTTCAGCCTCATTGCACAGAAAGAGCAGATCTCCCTCCCCTTAGTCGTTGGCCTACCGCAGATTTTACACCTTGACACTTCTTCCTCCTTTATGTAGTCCTTGGCCAGCGAAGGCCTTATCTTATCGACGAAGGTCTCCACTAGCCTCAGCATGAAACCTGGGATTTGCTCCTCCAACTCCTCTAGCTTCCTCCTTATCGTCTCCTGAGTCGCCCCTCCTACCCTGAACGAGAACGGGCAGGAGTCCATTATGAACGGGATCTTGTTCACTACTGCGTAGGTCGTTATCTCCTTCTCGTAGGTCAGGAAAAGGGGCTTGATCTTCCAGTGGTTATAGAACTTCGGGGGAGAGACGGGCTCGAGCCTTGCTAAGTTCTCCATATCTCCGCTGTAATAACCGGCTAAAATGAACTGGGCCATGTCGTTCAGGTTGTGGCCGGTGGCCAGGGCGTCGGCATTAACCTTTTCAGCGAAATCGCTGAGCACGTACCTTTTAGCTAAACCGCATGAACTGCACACGGGCCTCCTTATACCCCTCTTAGCGTCCTCAATCGTGAAGCCGTACTCCTTCTTCAGGTCGATTACCTCGTAAGGGACTTTCAAGGCCTCGAAGTTCTTCACCGCGAACTCCACGCTCTTCCTCGAGTATTCCTTACCGCCGTTTATTCCCAAGTCTATGGTGACCCCGATCACCTCGAACCCCATCCTCTGGGAGAGCTTGTGTAAAACGTGAAGCAGAGTCGTGCTGTCCTTCCCTCCAGAAACTGCTACGGCTATCCTCTTGAACTTGTCCATGCCGTACTTCCTCATCGTCCTCTCGACCCTGGACTCCAAGTACTCCGTTAGGTGCTCCGGGCATAAGGCCAAATTAGCGTAATGTATTCTGATCACTGCCTGCCTCTCGCACTTGCTGCACTTCACGCGTTTCTTTTCTCAACTACCCTTTTAAGTCAGCCATAAAGGCATACTCAATGCTACTGCTGGCCGAGCTCACTCCTAAGGCTAAGAGGGAGAAGATGGTGAAGCTCATATCAGAGCTATCAGGCTTCGACGGTTTCGACGTGCCCCACAGCGTCTTGGGCATGCCGGCAGTCCTGCCTATAGCCGTTGCCGAGACCGTAAGGCAATTACAGCCTGAAAAGCTCGTAATAGTGAACCAAAGGCTCAATGACGTAAATGAGCTCTTCGTGGCTTCCCTGGCCCTAACGGCGAAGTACACAGGCTTCTGGATAACCTTCACGCTGGGGGATCTGCCGAAAATAGGCAGGCCTGTCGACCATTTGGACTCCGAGAGGGCAGTGCTGGTGGCCAAGTCCGTCTACCCTGAGGTCAAGGCGGGGCTAATGATAAGCCTCAGGAAGGGGAGGGAGGCAGTAGAGGAGAGGCTGAAGTTCCCTGCGGACTTCTTCCTGATACTGAACTTCAGGGAAGAGGATTGGTTAAGGCAGTACTCCCAAAAGCTGATCCCGTACTTGCTCGTAGAGACCGAGAGGAACAGGGAAATTGCGAAAGAAATAAAGCAACCGACGATCAAGGAAGGGGAGCTACAGGACGTCCTTTTGAGGCTCGAGGGACAGGGCTATATGGGGGTTATAATCTCAACCCTCGGCGACGAGGAGGCCCTGAAGAGGGTCTCGAAGCTAGCTTAAGCTCAAGCTTAATTTACTCCCTTAGTTCCTCACAACGTCTTGCTCTGGATAGTCCTCACTACGGGAAAGTGCAACTTGAAGTGCGATTACTGCGGTGGGTCGTTTCCCGCTAAGTACGTGCCCTACGACGTGAAGTACGACCTCAACAAGCTGAAGGCGTTAATCGAGAGGGACGAGAAGGCTACTGTGATCTTCTACGGCGGGGAGCCCTTACTTAACCCCAAGTTCATAATGAGGTTCATGGACACCATAAGGGCGAGGCGTTACGGAGTACAGACCAACGGAACCCTGTACAGACTGCTGCCAGAGGCCTACTGGAGGAGGATGAACGTAGCTCTGATAAGCGTTGACGGTAGGGAGGAAATAACGGACAAGCACAGGGGTAAGGGAGTTTACAGGAGGGCTTTAGAGGCAGCGAAGTACGTGAAGTCCTTAGGGGTCGAGACCATAGCCAGGATGGCAGTGACTCAGGACTCCGACATCTACGAAGAGGTCACCCACTTGTTGTCTCTTGGAGTGTTCGACAAGGTACACTGGCAGTTGGACGTGATCTGGAGCGAGGAGTGGGACTTCTCCTCGTGGGCATGGAAGAACTATTTATCAGGCGTTAAGAGGCTTTACGACCTCTTCCTCTCTGAGCTAAAGAGGGGGAGGGTGCTCAAGATCGTCCCGTTCCTGGGAGTGATATCTGCCCATTACTTCGGTGGGTTCAAAGGGGTCGCGTGCGGTGCAGGGGTCGAGAGCGTTGCGGTCAACACTGACGGCAGGATACTGTCTTGCCCGATCGCGGTTAGGGAGAGCTGGGCGGTCTTGGGGACTGTAGAAAAGGGATTCAGGCTCTTGGACGACCCATACCCCGAGAGGTGCAAGTCCTGCGAGTTCCTGAAGTACTGCGGCGGGAGGTGCCTTTACGCCCAGAAGGAGAACTATTGGTCAGAGGAGGCCTTCGAGGAGGTCGACAGGGTTACCAAGGAGTACTTGAGGATAGTCCTGTCAGGGATACCAACGATTGACGAGCTGATAAAGGAGGGAGTCATAAGGAAGGAGGAATTATACTACGACCCGACCGAGGACAGCACTGAAGTCATCCCATAGGAGAAAATTTATGCGTAGATGAAATCCTCTCTTAATGCAGGAGAAGTACTTACAGCCCCTCTTCGAGCTATTACAAATAGACACCACTTCAGCTAAGGGGAAGGGAGCAGAGGGGGCGAAATGGCTAAAGGACTTCATGGAAAGCAACGGAATTAAAGCGGAATTGGTTAACTGGCCCGGCGCGAACCCTTACGTCATTGGCGAAATAGACAACAAGGCCGACAAGACCTTGGTGGTTTACAACCATTACGACGTGCAACCCGCCGAACCGCTCGATAAGTGGACTGTCAAAGACCCGTTCAAGCCCGAGATAAGGGAAGGGAAGATAATAGCTAGGGGCGTCGCTGACGACAAGGGAACCCTCATGGCCAGGCTATTGAAAATAATTGAAATGCAGAAGGAGGGGAAGCTGAAGATAAACGTGAAGTTCGTTTATGAGGGCGAAGAGGAAATAGGCTCCCCGCACGCCTTCGATTTCCTCTCGAAGTACAGGGATAGGCTGAAGGGAGACTGGCTTTTGTGGGAAGGGGCAGGGAGGGCACCGGACGGCTCGCCCGAAATAGTCCTCGGAGTCAAAGGCCTATTGTACGTCGAGCTCAGGGCGAGGACTGCTAAGGACTTACACTCTATGTACTCCCCAATAGCCGACAACCCCATGTGGAGGCTCGTTTACTTCCTCTCCTCGTTAAGGTCACCGGACGGTTTGGTGAAGCTCAAGGGGTTCTACGACAGGGTTAGGTGGCTCAGCAAGGAAGAGCTCGAATACCTCAACCTCGACCCCAAGTACCTCAGCGAGGCCATTTCGCAAAAGGTGGAGGACAAGTTAGCGATGATAAGGCTGGTCGAGATGCCCAGCATGAACATAGACGGAGCTTTAACCGGCTACACCGGAGAGGGCTCCAAGACTGTTATCCCGTCTTACGCCTTCGTCAAGGTCGACTTCAGGTTAGTTCCAGACCAGGACCCGGAGGAGGTTTACAGGGCTCTGGTCGAGGAAGCTCAGAAGTACGGGATTGAAGTGGTGAAGCTGGGCTCAGTGAAGCCCTTCAGGACTTCCATAAGGTCAAAAATAGCCCAGGCCCTCATAAGGAGCGCGGAGAGGGTCTACGGCAGGAAGCCGGTCGTAATGCCCAACTCCCCCGGCACAGGCCCGATGGAGAGCTTCTCGAGGGCCTTGGGGATAACTGAGATAGCCGACGGAGCTGGGGCTGTTACCTATTCCTCGAACATTCACTCCTTCGACGAGAACGTGACGGTCGAGGACTACTTATTAGCCATGAAGTGGACTGAGGAGATGATAAGGGAGTTACAGTGATGAGTTTGCCGAGTGCCGACAGGTGAGGAGACCCCTTAAACTGACTTGCAGTAGACGTAGTAACCCCTGTCCTCGCAGCCCTCGGGAACGAAGTCGGGGAAGGAGGCCGTCTTGGCGTTCTTGCTCGCCCATATTAGCTTTTTCCCCGTGACGCTGGCCCCGTAC
>CAYRZA010000025.1:0-5735 GCA_964428675.1 uncultured Desulfurococcales archaeon
CTCTTCCCAACCCTAAGGCCTAGGAGGCTGAGGCAGAACAAGACCATCAGGGACTTAGTGGCCGAGACCAAACTGTCGGTAGACGATTTAATTCTTCCAGTCTTCGTGAAGGAAGGTATAAATGAACCAGAGAAAATTGACAGTATGCCAGGGGTCTACAGATATCCCCTCAACGACCACTTAATAAAGTACCTAGAGCAGGCAGTCGAGAGGGGCATAAAGGCTGTAATATTCTTCGGCATCCCCAAAGAGAAGGACCCGTTCGCGACAAGCGCTTACGCTTCGGACGGCATAATACAGAGGACCTTAAGGACCGTTAAGCAGACCTTCGGTAAGAAGCTAGTCTTAATGGCTGATGAGTGCACTGACGAGTACATATCCCACGGACACTGCGGAATAGTTAAGGAGAGGAACGGAGAGTTAATAGTCGACAACGACGAGAGCCTAGAGGTTCACGCAAGGATCGCTCTAAGTCAGGCCGAGGCCGGAGCGGACGTAATAGCCCCTTCTAACATGATGGACGGCGTAGTCGGTAAGATCAGGAAGACCCTGGACGAACACGGGTTCACAGATGTCTTAATAATGTCTTATAGCGTCAAGTACGCTTCGACCTTTTACTCGCCTTTCAGGGAGGCCGCTTATTCGGCACCAGCATTCGGAGACAGGAGAAGCTACCAGATGGACCCCAGGAACTTATATGAGGCGATTAAGGAGGCGAGACTCGACATAGAGGAAGGAGCGGACATATTAATGGTCAAGCCCGCCCACACTTACCTCGACGTAATAAGGCTTGTCAAGACCACGTTCCCTGAGTACCCATTAGCCGCGTATCATGTGAGCGGGGAATACAGCATGATTAAAGCTGCAGCAATAAACGGCTGGATAAACGAAAAGCTAGCAGTCCTAGAGGTGACAACTGCGATAAAGAGGGCGGGGGCCGACTTAATATTAACGTACTACGCAATGGACTTAGCCGAGTGGTTAAAGGAGGGTGACCCGTTCTGAGCCTTGACCTGTGGAAGGAGGCCCAGAAGTACTTCCCCGGTGGGGTCAACAGCCCAGTAAGGGCCAACGTGAGGCCCTACCCGTTTTTCGTTAAGTCAGCTAAGGGAGCTTACCTGTTCACGGAGGACGGCAACAAGATTGTGGACTTCGTCCTCGGCTACGGTCCGCTGATCCTCGGTCACGCCCACCCTAGGGTGCTGAAAAGCATTGTAGAGCAAGCCGAAAGGGGCTGGCTTTACGGGACTCCGTCGAGAGCTGAGATAGAATTGGCCAAGAAGATAACCTCCCATTTCCCCTCGGCGGAAAAAGTGAGGTTCGTCAACAGTGGAACTGAGGCCACAATGCTCGCAGTGAGGCTCGCCAGAGGGTTCACAAAGAGGAAGAAAATACTCAAGTTCGCCGGGAACTACCACGGGGCACACGATTACGTGCTCATAGACGCGGGGAGCGCCGTAAGCGAGTACAACGTCTTCACCTCCGAGGGGATTCCCGAAGAGATTAAGCTGACGGTTGACGTATGCGAGTATAACGACTTGCAGTGCGTGGAGAAGAAGCTGAAGACCGAAGAGTTTGCAGGAGTAATAGTGGAACCCGTAGCTGGGAACATGGGCGTAATCCCCCCAGAAAAGGACTTCCTTAAGGGGCTAAGGGAGCTCACGAGAACTTACAATACCTTGCTCATCTTCGATGAGGTTATCACGGGCTATAGGCTCGGCCTAGCGGGAGCACAGGGCTACTTTAACGTCGTGCCAGACATCACGACTTTAGGTAAGATAATCGGCGGAGGTCTGCCAGTAGGGGCTGTAGCCGGCAAGAGGGAAATTATGGATTTGTTAACGCCAAGCGGCAAGGTCTTCAATGCCGGGACGTTCAACGCGAATCCCCTGACTATGGCGGCCGGCCTGGCAACGGTGAGCGAGCTTGAGGAGAACCCTAAGAACTACGAAATCGCCGAAAACGCTGCTAAAGCGTTGCAAGAAACCATTGAGGAGGGGCTGAAGGACAAGAATTACGCACTTAATAGGGTGAAGAGCATGCTCCAAGTCTTCTTCGGAGTTAAGGAAGTGAAGAACTCGGCACAGGCGAAGCAGGCCAGGAGAGACGTATTCCTCAAGTTCCACGAGGAGCTACTTAGGCAGGGAATATTCGTGGCTCCCTCGCAGTTCGAGGCTATTTTCACCAGTTCTGCACACACGGAAGACGTGATGAACGAGTACCTAGATAAAATTAGGAAAGTCCTGGAGGGCATGAACTGGTGAAAATAAGGATAGCCGCTAGGGATAGCACTCTCAGCAGGATCCAAGTGGAGATGGTAGCCAAGAGGCTTGAGGAGCTAGGTTTCGAGACCGAGTTTTTAGGAGTCAAAACGAAGGCCGACTACTTTCAGGACAAGCCGTTACACACGCTCGGCAAGGGGGTTTTCGAGAAGGAAGTCAACGTTAAGGTGATCGAAGGGGAAGCTGACATCGCGGTTCACAGTATGAAGGACTTACCTTCAACGCTCGACGAGAGAATAGGGATTTTCGCCGTGCTTCCGCGGGACCCACCCTTTGACGTACTAGTGTCCAAATACTCATTGGAGAATTTGAAGCCGGGAGCTGTAGTAGGGACTAGTTCGATAAGGAGGGAGAACTTCCTCAAGGCCTACAGGAAGGACTTGCAAGTGAAGTTGCTGAGAGGAAACGTCGACACGAGGATCAGGAAGTGGAGCGAGGGCCTTTACGACGCGATAGTACTAGCAGAGGCCTCAATAACGAGGCTGAAACTTAATGTCAGCTATTATAGAATAGATCCCCATATAATGGTGCCTGAGCCAACGCAGGGGATAATTGCAATAGTAGCCAGAAAGGACAGGAGGGACTTAATTGAGGCCCTAAAGGCGATAAACGACGAGAAGACGTTTAACGAAGCGACTTTAGAAAGGCAGGTCGTGGCGGAAATAGGAGGGGGATGTCATTCGCCTTTAGGAGTGCTCTTCGAAATTAAGGGGGATGAAGCCCATGGAATAGCTGGAATCTCAGATGGGAATAAGAAGGTCGTCGTTGAGGAATGGTTCAAGGCTGAAGACGCAAATGCTGGACATAAGCTAGCTTCGAAACTTAAGGAGGCTATGCGTAATGAAAGTCTTGTTCTTAAGGCCTGAGGGAAGCGAAGTCGAAAGTCAGGAAGGGATGAATGTTATAAATATACATATCTTCAAACCTCAGTGCTTAGAGTACGTCCTCCCCAAGGGAGAAGTCGAGGCAGTGGCTTTCACTAGTGTTAACGGAGTTAAATGCGCAAAGGAGCTACCAAGCTTTAAGACCGTTTACGCAGTCGGTCCTTTAACGGCTAAAGTAGTTAAAGAAAAGCTTGGCCTTGAGGCCGAAGTCCCCGAAACTTACACAATCGCAAAACTGGTAGAGAAAATCCTCAACGACGGCGTAAAGGAGGTTCTGTTCTTTAGGAGCCTCCTAGCCGGCGAAGACGACCTCAAGGCCCTTTATGAATCGGCCAAAGTATACGTGTTGAGGAACTACACTTTAGTGCTTGACGAAGAGGGGCTCAATGAGGCCAGGAGAATAATTAATGAGTGTGGGGTGGACTACGTCGCGATCACTAGCCCTTCAATTGCCAAAGCGATAGCCCCTTACCTTAAGGACTGCGTTAAGGTGATTTCAATAGGACCATCCACGTCGAGGGAACTCTCAAAGTACAACATTAAATTTCTCGAAGCGAAAACCCATACTGTAGCTGGGATATTGGACTTGATCAAGGGTATGAGACATGAAGGAGGAAGAGGTTAGGCTACTAATTGCTAAAGTGTTGCACGATAACGGCGTGAAATACGAGGAGGATAGCCTGAAAGTCAGGTATTTCCAGGACGAGTGGGGGAGAGTTGACGCCTTCGGTGAGTTCCTAACTTCCGATGGATACTACGAGTTCGCCATAAGTGTGGACAAAAAGGGAAAAGTGAAAAGGTTCCATGTGAACTTAATATCCCCGAGAAGTGTATTCGATGAGCTAAAGAAGTTAAAGAGGGAATGACTTGAGGGTTTTATTAACTATTATCGACGGAGCGTCGTTCGAACTTATTGAGAAATACAAGGAAAAATTACCAAATATAATGAACATAATAAAGGAGGGCCTTTACGGAAGGCTAGAGTCGGTCTTCCCCGCATTAACTCCAATAGCTATTGCCTCGCTTCTCACTGGAAAGCTTCCGAAGAACCACGGGATCGTCTACCCGAAGCTGTTCTTCAAGGGAAGGAAGCTCTCCGAGGCGATATCGGCCTTCTCCAGTGAGGGATTAACGGCTGAGCCAATATGGTATTATTTAGGGAAGGCGGGAAAGAATGTTCTGGTTACTTCCTCACCGCAGGCATTGCCCGATAAGTGGAGATTGCCTAACGTTAAGCTCCTCGATCCCTTCAGGATGAAGGTCAAAAAGTGCAGTGACGCCGTGCTATTAAGGGATGGAGAGAACAGAGTACATGGGAAGCTGTGGCTAGTTGAAAAGACGGGCTACGGATATAAAGTAGCTTATCCCGTCGGGGAAGGATATGAAATAGTTGAAATAGGAACAAACGAATGGACTGGGCCCATAACGTTCAGTGCTAAGTGCAAAGAGGGCGAATTGGAGGGCGTAACTATCCTCAAGGGGACTAGAGAAGGGGTTTACGTAGCTCCGGCGGTGTACTTTAACGGCCAGTGGGGTAATGACGAAGAAATTATGAGGAACGTTTGGGATAACGTAGTGAAGAAGTTCGGTGCTTTCCTCGATGCTGATCATCACGCTTTACAGAAAGGCCTGATAAGCTTCGACGACTTCATGGAGACCGCTGAGCTCGCTTTCAGGTTCTTCAGCACGTATACTGAGTACTTACTTAGGAATTACAAGTGGGATTTCGCAATAGCCTATTTACCAGTAGTCGACAACATGCAACATCTCCTCTTTGGCTTAGGCGAGGAGTATGAGAAGTATATCTTTTGGGCTTACCAGAAGGCGGACGAATTCGTAGGTCGAATAGCCGACCTGGCTGACGTGGTCTTCATAGCGTCTGATCACGGAATAGCCAAGGTAACTAAGAGGGTCTATCTGAACAAGCTCCTGATGGATCTGGGACTGTTAAAACTCAACGAAAGGAACGAAGTGGACTGGCATAAGACGAAGGCGATTTACGCAGGGGGCGGCATAATAAGGGTGAACTTAAAGGGTAGAGAAAAGGAAGGGATAGTCTCAAAGGAGGAATACCCCAAATTAATAAAGAGAATAGTTAAGGCCCTTGAGGAGATCGGCGGAACCGAAATATTCGCTTTCATTAGCTCCAACGAACAACCGGCCGGTGACCGGGAGGGGGATATAACTCTCGTAGTTAAGGAGCCTTACGGCCTGAGCTCAGCTATAAGGAACGACGTTAACGTTATAGAGGACGTGAAGCCTCTCAAGACCGCAAGCGGCGAGCACGGCTATTTCAGAAAGGACGACTTCAGCGGTGTTATATTACTCAAAATAAAGGATGTTAAGATAGGAAAGAGAATTAATAAGGCGAAAATCATAGATATTATGCCAACAATTCTGAACATTTTCGGCATAGATTCGGTCAAGACTGACGGGATCGCGATACTCGAAGTGATCTCCATATTCAATCGTCATAGTCTACGTTGAGGTTGACCTCCAGTCTGGGCGAAACGTACACCTTCTTCTTGGGCGAGTGCTTCTTCAGGTATTCAGCGAAGGCCCTCGCATA
>CAYRZA010000025.1:5835-8247 GCA_964428675.1 uncultured Desulfurococcales archaeon
GCCTCCTGAATTTTACCGTGATATGCATATATTGCGACTGGACCATAGACTAGTTTGTCCCTTACGTAATCCGATAAGAGCATCTCTATTTCGTCCCTGAAATACCTGGTCATTTTAGGATCGCCGTAAGTGGCGTCAATAACGAGGACGTCGGGGTTTAAGATCTCGGTTCCCTTGCCTGGGTTCTTGAAGTCGCCGGTATAAGCAAAGGTAACCCCGTCGGACTTCACGAGCACTTGGGCCGAACCTATTATATGATCGGCCCTCTTGAGGACCAACTTCTCGCCCAATATGTCAATCGTCACGTCGTAGCCTAAGGGGATCTTCTTAGACTTGGGAATCCGCTCGGTCAGCTTTTCAATCGCTTCGATAGTTATTTCGGACGCAATAATCCCTATTGAGTCCCTAATGCTCTTCCCTAGGTCTATCATGTGATCCGAGTGAAAATGCGTTACTGCTCTAAACGCCCTCCTAGCATAGCCGTCAACCTCCAGGTTCTTACCCAAGAGAATAGCACCACTAGCAGTGACAAGCTCCAACTCATGCCTCCTCCGTATGTTTCTCCTCAATCTTCTTTAGTTTTAACTTATACATTTCTAATATTTCTCCGACTGTAGTCGCGTCCTCGGGTCCCTTGTCGGGCCTCCACCTTATAAATCTCGGAAACCTGATGGACAGGCCTGCGTCAGGCTCGACCTTGCCCAAACAACAGGTGTGTTGGGGAGATAGTGTGATCTCAGCCCCCACTATCTCCGCGACCAGTACGGGTTCGACCCAGAGGTCGGGCTCCATTTTCGACACTACTCTAGGGTGCTTAGTGCTTCTCTTTATCTCAGCTAACTTCTTCTGCAACTCCGAATACTCCTCATCACTGAACCCAGTAGCGACCTTGCAAACCGTCTCAAACGTATCGTTATCCGGGTTGTACGCAGCCATAAGCAATGAGCTGTATATACCTCCTCTCTTCCCCTTGCCCAAGAACGCGCCTACCACGACTAAGTCAACCGTGTCAGCCATCTCGCTCTGGTAGTCCCTCTTCAGCTTGATCCAGAGGAACCCCCTGGCTCCGGCCTGGTATATCGAGTCCTTGCTGATGCTCTTGGCCATTATCCCCTCGGCTCCCTCAGAGATTGCCTGATAGAAGAACTCCTTGAGTTGCTCTACGTTATCAACGTAAATGTGGTGAGCAATCTTTACGTACTCGGAGGGCTTAATGATCTCTTCCAGCTTCTTCCTCCTCTCGGGTAAGGGCTTTACTGTGTAGTCCTCTCCCTCGTAGTACATCAGGTCGAATAGATAGACGTTTACCGGATACTCCTTTATGGCCTCCTCTATGTCGGTCTTCCTCTTTCTGTGCATGAGTTCTTGGAACGGCCTTATTTCACCGCTTTCTGGGTCTACTGCGACTATCTCGCCTTCTATTATGACCTCGTTCGCGTTTATGTATTGCTTAATGTAGTCGACCACGTCTGGATATTGATGAGTTATGTTCTCTAGCCTCCTTGAGAATATGTATACAGTGTCACCCTTCTTGTGGATCTGGGCCCTTTCGCCGTCATACTTATAGTCGACTAACGCCTTCCCTCCCAGCTTAGTTAGAATTTCCTGCGGATCGGTGAGCCTTTCGGCTAACATCGGCCTTATGGGGATCCCTACCGTCGGCTTAACAGCTTCCAACGCCTCAATCCCTTCAGTGACCAATATCTTCGCTATGTTCCCCAGGTCAGCCCTCATGTTGTAAGCCCTCTCTATGATGGGCCTAGCGTGCGCTCCTCCGCCGTAAGCTGTAGCAAGGGCGTCAAGCACCGTAGCGTCGCCGACGCCCACCCTGAGCCTACCGTCGATGAACCTAACTATATACTTGGCTTCTAAGGGTAGGGCCTTCTTAAGCAGTCCGGCGAGTAGTCTAATCTTCGCGTCCCTACTGCCCTCTCCCTGGGTTAAAGCTATCTTGGACAAGATGTCGTAAGTTTCCTCTACTGTGACCCCCTCCGTTTGAGAACCGGAAATAAACGTGAAAATCGAGGGCTGACCAGTGCTGGGCTTAGACGTCTTGATCCTGTACACCGCTTCTCCAGGATCGCCCAAAGTCTTCACGAGTTTTTCGACATCTTCATCCTTAGACCCTGTGGCCAAAGCGATCGCTTTCTCGAGGAACTTCTCGCCTACGCCTAATTCGGGATACCCATAGAAGTCTGGCCACAATTTACCCTGAATCAAATAGACAACCTTATCTATTACATTTTTATCTGTTTTCTTTAAGAGATCTGCAAGTAATGCTGTGAGCTGAAGCCTAGAACTGATCCTCTCCAGCTTGTCAAAGTACTCGGCTATCAGTTTGAACTGCACAAAATAAATTTGGGAAGACTATGATTAAATCATTGCGTGATGAGAACCTGGCAAGCCAGAGCA
>CAYRZA010000026.1:0-8216 GCA_964428675.1 uncultured Desulfurococcales archaeon
ACCATACCCAGCGACTCCAATGCCCATTTAATAATAGAAAAGGTCGTTAACAGCAGTATAATAAAAGAATCCCTAGAGTCGTTAGTAACAATAAGAAGTGATGGGTATGTAGATACTTCTAGATTGTTTTTCCTACCTCACTTATTGGAGTTGGTCATCAACATCGTTCTCACTAGCCAGTGTAGGCTGCAGTTCGATAAGATAATAACAGTTGTACAGAACGGTGTACCTTTCGCTTCGTTCGTCTCTTACGCTACCAAAAAGCCTTTGATCGTAATAAAGAAGCACAAGGAGTCGGTAGACCTAGAGTATTACGAGGAGCCTCTAATTGAGAGCAATGGGGTTGTGACTTCGTTATATTTAAGGAAAGATTTAATAGAAAAAGATGATAAAATCCTTTTCGTAGATGACGTAATTAGGTCGGGGAAGACTTTTTCTGCAGTTAAAAGGTTAGTTGAGAAGGCAAAAGCTAAGATCGCGGGGGTTCTAGTTATCATCAGTCTTAAAGACGTCAGTAAGGAAAACCCTGGAATACAATTATGTAAGCTGATATGAAATGATAAATAGAATAACTTCGGGATTATATGCAATAAAATTAAGCCAGAATGAAATAGAATATTTAGTGCTAAATAACGAGTCGTGTGACATTTTACTCATCATCAACCCTTTAGAAACTAGCTTAATTGCGAATCTCTCGCTAGAACTATTTTTCAATAATAAATGTAACAAGCTCGGAATTCTTATTTCTTATCCCACGCTGAAAGTAGTGAACGCTGCCAACGTGCTACGTAAACTCTTCTCCAACGCACTGGTAATAGCTTCGTCGGAGCACAGCACGAGTCTTAGGTCCGGTCATTGCTATGAAGGCTCCTGTAGTCCAATAGATGTTTCTTGGGAAATAAAAACAAAAATATTTAAAATTAGTAGAGATATTACCGCGATAAAGCTAAATAGTCCTACTCCTGGAAGCCTCGGCGTGTTATTTAACGACGCCTTAATTACCTATGAAATACAGTCGTCTCCGTTCGGCACAATACATTATATATGTACGTCAAAAAGCTGTTACTTGACGAATCATGGTATACGAGACTTTTTGTGACGTATGTGGAAAAATGACGGAAACTAAGTACTGTAAAATACGGAAAATCAACGTGTGCGCGCACTGCTGCGTTGCTTGCGAGCAGAGAGCAGCGTGTAACTTAAGGGTCTGGTTTAAGGACTTAATACCGTCTGTAATTCATAAACCCAAGGTTAGTAAAGAGCAAAAAAGGCAGAGTACTTTATTTTAAATGTTCTGGAAGTATTTGTATGTCTCCTTATAGATTTCAGAATTCTCTAATATAGATGCAGATCTCTTATATTTTATTGAGTCCCCTATGCTATCCTTTCCGTGTTTAGCGGTCCATTCGCTTAACGGAATCTGGTACTGTTTGAGTATTTTGTCCCTATAGAGGTCGTTTAAGACGTTATACGTACAGAACGGAATCACTCTACCATCGGGAACGACATAGTGAATATCACACCTCATAACGCGCTGCACGTCGTAGTTGTACAGATCCATGAAGTGCATGGTCCCCAAGAAGAGCAACCTATAGTGGAACTCTCCCAAAGCGGAGTAATCATGCCTCGTTATGACGTTCATTAATATCTTCATAATGTCCAGGTCTTTGGGACCCTTCTCTTTGTCTATGAATTTCCTTAAGTTCATTACCAGCTTTAACCCGACCCAGTACTTGTTCGTCCCCTCCTTAATCTCCTCGGTTTTCTCCTTTAGGTACTCTAGGAGACCCTCTAAGTCAACGAACTTAGACAACGGTATGAAGTGGGGTTCTCCGTTGCGCCACTCAACGTATACGTATGTCCCAGCACCGCAAACGGGGTGGTTAGCCATCTCGAACTGCTCGCGACCGGTAAGGGCTTCAACCAACTTGGAGAACACTACTGACGTGCCTATGGGATACCAACTGTCCTTCGTTATTTCACCGTTCGTCTGTTCCTCAATGTTCTTTATGACTTCAGGTATAGTTATTCTGAACTTGTTTCTCATATTCCTCTTCATCATACCTGTTAGGCTCACAGGCTGGAAGTTGACAGCCCTCACTACGTCCATGTTATAGGCGGCGAACTTCACTATATTACCTAGGTCATGATCGTTGACCGACTTGATTACAGTTGGGACTAACACAACGCTGCTCATCCCCGCCTTCCTGAACACTTCGAGAGTATACGGGACCTCCCAGTGGTTTTTCGGGTTCGTCCTTCTGTTCGTTCCATCGAAACTCATGTAAACCGTGTTAACGCCGGCCTCCCTGAGGGCCCTCGCGTATCTTATTGCCTTTTCTGGATCCTCTAGATAAAGCCTCGCAAATATGCCGCCCCAAGTGTTAAGCTGAATATGCTTAACGCCCTTCTCCCTGAGTAGCTTGACTATCTGAACTAGGTCCTCTCTCAGCGTCGGTTCTCCTCCAGTGAGCTGAATTACTAAAGTGACTTCCTGCTTCTTCAGCTGGTCTACCATAAAGGCTATCTGCTCTAGTGTGGGCTCGTATACATAACCGGCCTTCTCCGCATAGAAGAAGCAGTACCAGCACGACTGATCACACCTGTTAGTAACCACTAGGTTTACTAGCGCAGAGTGTTGATGGTGCATGGGACAAAGGCCGCAGTTGAACGGACATGGAGCCTTAAGATCAACGTAGGGAACCTTGGGCCCTTTACCCTCATACTCCCAGTAATCGAACTTGTAGTAGAGTCCAGAGTCCCCGTAGTATAAGTCTTCGAATTCGCCGTGCTCTGGGCATATTTTCCTAATGTAAAGTTTACCCTCCTTCTCAAAGATCGTCGCAGGAAGGAGCCTGTAACATACTGGGCATAGAGAGTGTGTTACTCTTACTAACTTCTCGCCCTCATGGAGCTCTGGAATTGGACCTCCTACCTTTATTTCCCTATCGTCGAATTTTATCACGCCGTCCTCGAACTTAGAGGGCGCTGGCAAAAGCCTGAAACCTTGCTCCGCTTTCGCAGTTTCCATCATTGGTCGTTTTCGTTAACGCTGTTTTTAAATGAATTCACCAAATATACCGTAAAATCGGTTTAGTCCCACCCTCTGAACGAGTCCCACCCCTTCGGTCGTACCTCAAGCCCCCTATACTCTACGCCTTGACCTGGCACTACGTATCCAAACTTAATGGGCTCGAAGCCTAGGTCCTCTAAAAGAGAAATAGCGTCATCGGCACTGGAACTGTTGACTACGAAGAGCGTTACGTAGTCTTCGCCTCCCCTGTACATAAATTCCAGCGGGACCTCGTCCTGCTTAACGGGCACGTCATTTGCTATCGGTAAATTTTCTAAAACTACTCTCGATTTTAATCTCCTCGATATGTTGTACAGCGTTATGAAAAGTCCGTCGCTCACATCGGTCGAATAGAAAATTTTTTCACAAAAGTCTGAGAAAAATTCGAGCAAGTCGAGCCTGACTATCGGATGGACTAGCTTCTGCCCGAAGATCGTGTTTTTATTCTTATTCGTATTAAAAACAGTTTCTGTATATCCCAATGGTTCGGAGATAATCAAAACAGCTTTCGAGTCGACCTTGCGAGGAGGCCTATAACATACTGGTTCAGCAACCCCGAAAACGTCTATCCAGTTGCCTTCGTTCGTGTCTCCGCCCACCACCCTCACGTTATAATAGCTCGCCGCGTCCCTAATGCCTTCAATTAGATCACTAAAGGTTGAGTAGTCCGTTTCTTTCGGTATTCCGAAAGATACGAGAAGCTCGAGCGGCCTACCGCCCCTCGAAATTAAATCGCTTATCGTCGAAGTGACAGCCTTCCAGCCCATGTCGTAAAGGTCCGCTTCACCTGCGTTATAGTCTAATCTGAACCCATCAACTTTCAGTAACAAGTTTAGTTTATTGTCATAATAAATATCGTCGTCTTGTATGCCAAAAACCGAAATCAATTGCTCAACTATGACCTTCTCTCCCAGATCCTTTAACTTCATTGCCTGAGAAAAATAAGCCGCCGGCGGGATTTGAACCCGCGACCACCGGCTCGCTTGACAGACTAACGTGCTTACAAGGCCGGCGCTCTACCGGCTGAGCTACGGCGGCATTTATAGCTTATTCCTGATCACCTAAAAACTTAGCCCTTCGCTTCCTCCATAACTCTCCTTGAATATTCTATTGCTCTCTTTATAAGGAAGTCTATCTGGCCCAGATATTTATATGGATCTAGCGCGTCTCTGATTTCTTCTTCACTGAGATACTTCTTTACTTCTTCGTTATGTAACACTGCACTTCTAAAGTCATCTGTACTTCTAGCTATATTCATCATGAGCTCATGAGCTTTATGCCTGGGCATGCCTTTCAGTGTTAATCTCACCATTAAGCTCTCAGCCATTATTGCACCTTTACTTAACTCCAAGTTCCTCTTCATGTTGTCCTCAAACACTACTAGTCCCTCAAGCAGCTCCTTCATGCTGTCGAGCATTTCGTCTATTATAAGGAACGCATGCGAGAGGAGTATGCGTTCCGAAGAACTGTTGGTTAAATCCCTTTCGTGCCATAAGGGAATGTTCTCAAGGGCGGGCACAACGAGCCCTCTCAGCACTTTCGCGAGCCCACTTATCTTCTCTGCAGTGACTGGATTAGCCTTATGAGGCATCGTGCTACTGCCGACCCT
This sequence comes from uncultured Desulfurococcales archaeon, assembly GCA_964428675.1. Lineage (GTDB taxonomy): Archaea > Thermoproteota > Thermoprotei_A > Sulfolobales > Sulfolobaceae > Acd1. Next base: position 4,683 of record CAYRZA010000026.1, read on the forward strand.
CTTCGTCGCGGTTCCTTCGGCTAGCTCCATTATTTCTGGCCTCATTAGCTCCCTCACTTCTATAGCGAACCTATCTAACTGGGAGCCTAAGATCGCTAAGTCGGATATTAGTTCTGCGTAGCCGTCCCTGGGAGCGACTTGTGTAGTTATCTCGTGAGGCTCGAGTCCGAGGTATTTGCAGACCTCTTCTTGGATCCTTATGGCTTTGTCTCCCCATGACGCCATAGTACCGACAGCACCTGCGACCTTGGCCTTCAAGACCCTTTTGCGCACGTCGTTGATTCGCTCAAGGCTCCTGGAAAATTCATAAATATAATTCGCGAATTTGAAGCCCAACGTTATTGGGTCTGCGTGTTGACCGTGCGTCCTCCCCACCATTACGACGTTCTTATATTTTTCTGTATATTCTATCAAAATATTAATAATTTTAATTAGTTTACTCTTAACTATATTTAACGCATCGCGAATAATCAAGGCGTAAGCCGTATCTACTATGTCGTAACTGGTAGCTCCGAAGTGTATCAACCTTCCGCTATTTCCCGCCAGCTCCGCTAAATGCAGAGTTAAAGCCATGACGTCGTGACCGACCTTCTTCTCTAGCTCATCAACTCGAGCTACATCTATCTTATCTATCACCTCTAGAACTTTCCTGTAATCCTCCTCAGTCGCGAGACCTACCTTCCATAGGGCGTACATAAGTGCGGCTTCTACAACGCCATAACGTTTCAGGATCTCCCTTCTAGTGAAGAGTCTCCGCATATCCTCTGAACCATAACGCCATTCGAGTACGCAAACCTCACTCATTCTGTCGCTCTTACCTCGTTAAGGCTTAATATCTTACTCAGGTCTTGGAGACCGTGGACGAATACACGATAGTCACTATCGGGAGCCATTCATCGCTACAGATTCTTCACGGTGCGAAAAAGGAGGGATTTAGGACTGTAGCAGTTCTCCCAAAAGGTAGAGAAGAATTCTATAGTCAATTTGATTTTATAGATAAAATATTTCCTTATAGAGACGAGGATGAGGCTCTCGAGTATATAAACAGCGTAGAGAAGGGAATCCTAGTACCTCACGGCAGCCTCGTGGAGTACATAGGGCCTGAAAGAGTAAAGAAGATCGAGATCCCTATCTTCGGCAATAAGTACCTTTTCGAACATGAGGCTAATCAGAAGAAAAAAATGAAGCTCCTGAAGGACGCAGGAATAAAGATTCCTGAGCAGTTCGAGAGACCTGAGGACGTCGACAGGCTAGTAATAGTTAAGCTCCCTGGCGCTAAGGGAGGTAAAGGGTACTTCGTTTCTAGCGATAGGACATACATTAAGCAAAGAATTGAGGAATACGTCAAAAGGGGACTGATAAAGTCCCCCGATGACGTGATTATTCAGGAATATGTAATAGGCGTCCCAATGTACTTCCAATTCTTCAATAGCGTAATGTTAAATCGCTTAGAGATAACTGGGATAGACATTAGGTACGAGACCAACGTGGATGGATTGAGGAGGTTGCCTTTTAGCGCGAACTTAGAACCGACATTTGTTGTAGTGGGCAATTTGCCTGTGGTAGCTAGGGAAAGCTTACTTCCGAAAGCTTACAAATATGCTAAGGACTTCGTTAAGACCGTGGAAAGCGAAGTGCCGCCCGGAATGATTGGACCGTTTTGCTTAGAGTCAATAGTCACTGACGAGGGTGATATAGTAGTATTCGAGTTCTCGGGGAGGATAGTGGCCGGAACTAACCTCTACGTTTACGGTAGTCCTTATTCTTGGTTCTACTGGGACGAACCCATGAGTGTTGGAAGGAGAATAGCTAGGGAAATTAAGATCGCTATCGGAAGAAACGAGTTGAACAGGGTGACAACTTGAAGGTCAAGATAGCCGCGTTGGCAAGTCACTCGGCCCTTGACGTGTTCGACGGCGCAAAGGACTTAGGGTTCGAGACTATAGCGCTTTGCAAGAAAGGAAGAGAAAGGCCTTACCTGGAGTTCAAGAGGGTCGTCGATAGGTGCGTTCTACTTGATGACTTTAAGGAGATAGCTTCCGAAAGCGTGGACTCTTTGTTAGTTAATGAGGGCGCTATCATGGTTCCCAATAGAAGTCTGGCGGTCTACGTAGGTTATGGCAATCTCGAGAGAATGAGGACGAAGTTCTTCGGGAACAGGAGGATACTCAGGTGGGAGGAGAGAACCGGCAAGAAAAATTACTATAAGTTACTCGATGAGGCTGGAATAAGAAGGCCTAGAACGTTTAAGGCAAATGAAATAGAAGGTCCTGTAATAGTTAAGATGCCCGAAGCGAAGAGAAAGGTCGAAAGGGGTTTCTTCATCGCGGTGAACAGACAGGACTTCGACGAGAAGGTGAGCCAGCTCCTAAAAGCGGGGATAATCTCGGAAGACGATTTTGACAAAATGGTGATAGAAGAGTACGTCTTAGGCGCTCACTTCAATCTGAACTTCTTCTATTCGCCCCTCTTCGAGAGGGTTGAACTAATAAGCGTCGATAGGAGGATTCAGAGCGATCTTGACTCATTCTATAGACTTCCTGCAGAAATCCAGCTCAAATTGGGGAGATTGCCGAGATACATAGAAGTGGGCCATGAACCCGCAACTATTAGGGAGTCGTTACTCGAGAAGGTCTTCGAGATCGGATATAAATTCGTAGAAGCAACGAAAAGACTTGAACCGCCTGGAGTTATAGGACCTTTCACATTGCAGGCCATGGTTACGCCCGACTTAGACCTAGTGGTGTTCGACGTAGCGCCAAGAATTGGAGGCGGTACAAACGTTTACATAGGTATAGGCAGTCAATACAGTAAGCTATACTTCGGAGAGCCTATTAGCTTAGGAAAGAGGATAGCAATAGAAATTTCTGAGGCAATAAAGAGGAACTCTCTCGACCTGGTAACGACGTGAGTTTTGTAATTATAATTTCTCCTTCCATTCACCTATTTTAGCGGAATCCGTTATTTACGTTAACTAAGTAAACTGTAATTACAAAATGCGACGATAAAAGAATAAATACCATTGCCCGTCTACTCGCTAAAACGGTGCTTAATGCTAAGTATCCTAGTAGGTGGGTTTTACGGCGATGAAGGTAAAGGGAAAGTAGCAGCATACTTGGGCCTAAAGGATTCCCCAGACTTAAGTGTTAGGACGGGTTCGATAAACGCTGGGCATTCCGTGACCTACATGGGGAGAACCTGGAAGTTGAGGATCGTGCCGTCCTCGTTCGTTAACAGGACGACCAGGTTAGCCTTAGGGCCTGGAGCTTTAACGTCTTTAGAAGTCTTGTTCAAGGAACTTAAAGAAACGGATTCCGAGGACAGGTTCTTCATTGATTCGCACGTAGGCATAATCACGGAACAAGAGAAGATAGAAGAACGGAATGACGAGTACCTCATGAAGGTCGTAGGTAGCACTGGCTCTGGTACCGGGATTGCAGAAGCGAAGAGAGTGCTAAGGAAACTAAAATTGGCCAAGGATTTCGAAGAGCTAAAGAAATTTATTACTGATGTACCAGAGCTCGTTCTTAACTA
>CAYRZA010000027.1:0-8207 GCA_964428675.1 uncultured Desulfurococcales archaeon
GGGGCCTGTATTTGGTCGTAGGTGACCTGGAAGTCCATTATCGCGTAGCCCGCCCTCACTGAGTTCCTGTAGCCTGTATCAGTTGAGCTGTCCCTAACGACGACCTCGTTAACCTCGAATACCCTGATCGGCATCCTGGCGTTCTGGTTCCTCGAGAGGAACAACAGTAAGCTCGGTATTAAGGAGTTCCTTACGGCCGTGAACTCCTCAGTTACTGGGTTTATTAACTCCACGAAGTCCCCAACAAGCAGTTCCTTCCTTATGAGGGCGAACGTGTAGATCTCCTCGAAACCCGCACCTACCGATAGTTCCCTCATGTAGTTAGACAGGACTGTCAGGAACATGGGCCTTCCGGGTTGCCTGAACTTCTCCTTCGACGGTTCGAGCCTCTTATAGCCGTACACCTGTGCTACTTCCTCAGCGACGTCGGGATCTGACATTATGTCAGCCCTATAAGGAGGCACGGTCACCTCTATTACGTCCTTTAGTGCGACAGCCTCCATTCTCGCCATTCTAAGTAGTCTTACCATTTCGTCTGCGGAAAACGATGTACCGAGCTTCCTGTTCACGTAGTCCTTTGAAGTCGAGACTTTGTAATGCCTCAGCACGGGCGATGTCTCTGGTAGTTCGAGATTGGACTTGGTTTCTACCTTAACGAGGCCTATCCTCGACCCCCCTTCTGCTAAGGTCGTTACTAAGAGGTCTAAAGTGAAAGCTACGGCCTCTAGCGAAGTCCCGGTGACGTCTATGAAGAGGTGCTTAGTTTCAGTGGTGACCCTAGTCCTCTCGGCGTTTATTACAGGCGGTATGCTTAGGATCGACCCGTTGTCCTCGATTATTGCGGGGGTTTTACCTTCCCTCACTGAAATGTGGCCGTACAGCTTTCCCTGCTCGGTTTCCTTAAGCACTTCATCTACCGTCATCTCCTCAGTGTGCCCGAGGGGGACGAACTTAGTGCTAATCGGGATCTGCTTGTACTCGATGACCTTTGACGTGACCTTGTTTAAATCGTGCAGGCCTATTGCCACCTTAGCCCTCTTCCTCCCCACGGTCACGTGGAGCTTCTCCTGGAACTGAATTAGCTCCTTCAACCTCTCCTCCGATAGCTTAACGTCGTAAACTACTGCCGCGAGCGCGAACGGTCTGCTTGGAACGTCGTGAACTACTAACTTGTAATCGGAGCTCACCGTTACGTATTTCGGCTCGCCCAAAGCCCTCTCCAGGAGACCGTCAACAGCCCTCTTTATCCCTAGGGGATGTAGCAGGTCGGGTCTGTCGTTATTTATTTCTATTTCCAAGTGGTCTGGGTCTACCTCCTTGGACTCGGACTTCAGGTTGAACAGCAGGTCTTCCAGCTCCCTCTCGTCTACCTTCAGCAAAGATAATAGATCCCACTTATTGACGACTATTGTCGGCATTCGTGATCACCTTCCTCTCCCTGAGGAACTCTATGTTGTTCGTGTAGAGGAGCCTTATGTCGTTCAGCCCGTTAAAGAACATGGCCAGCCTGTCGAGCCCTATGCCCCAGGCTCCTGCAGGTAATTCTATTCCGACAGTCTTGAGGATTTCATCCCTCAGCATCCCAGCGCCGCACATCTCGACCCAGCCTAAGCCCTCTATCCTTCCGTAAACTTCAACGCTGGGCTCGGTGAAGGGGAAGTAAGCCGGCTTAAACTTCACTTCCTTAACTCCCATTCTGTAAAAGATCTCCTTCAACTCCCCTAGCAGGTCCCTGAAGCTGTAGCCGTCCTCTATGACCAGACCGTCGAGCTGGTGGAACTCTATCAGGTGAGTGGCGTCTATTGCGTCTGGCCTGAAGACTTTGCCTATGGTGAAAACCCTGACCGGGGGCTTGGGCCTCGACGCCAGAACCCTCGCGGTGACTGCTGTCGTCTGGCTCCTCAGCATTAGCCTCAGGGCCACCTCCTGGTTCCACTTATACTTCCACCAGGTCTCATGCATCTTCCTTACTCCTTCTATTAGGCCCTCCTCCCTTACAACGCCCTTACCCCTTAACGGGAAGCTGTCGTGGATTTCCCTAGCCGGGTGGTCCTGAGGCTGGAATAGGAGGTCGAAGTTGTAAAGCTCCATCTCAACGTAGTCCCCTCTGACCTCGTCGAATCCCAAATCGAGCATTACCTGCCTAATCCTCTCGAGGAACTCCCTGAAGAAGTGTTTCTTGCCTATTGGGTAAAAAGTCGGATACGCTTCCACGTTGTAAGGCCTTATCTCGGCCCCTTTCCAGACCCCCTTTGAGATCACCTCACTCGTCAGGACGTTGATCACGTTAGCGGGCTTCAGCTCGGGTTCCCTCAACAACGTCAGCACCGCGGTCTTCCTCTTCCTCACCTTTACTAGTCCCCTCGATTGGAGCGTCTTAATCAGGTCCTGCTTGGCTGAGGAGGGGTTGGCCAGGGCTTCCCTCTCCGGTGAGGAGTACGAGGACACGAGGGGCACTACTTTATCTCCTTCGAGCCTTATGAGGCCCTTCCTCTTAGCCCAGCTTATAGCTATCTCCAAGTCCTTTCCCATCCTGCCCTTGAGCTCCTGTACGCTCATCGGGTTCCCGTTTAGGAGGGCAATAAGCACCTCTTCGGGAAGTCCGTTCTTCAGCCTCTCCTTACCCTCCTCCGTCAGCTCAACGATTTCTTCCTCCTTTTCCTTAACCTCGATGTATCCCTTTTCCTTTAACAGGGCTGAGACGCTCATGACGGTCGATATTGGGACGTCTAATGCTGAGGCCAGCTCTTCGGCAGTAGCAGTCTTCCTCTTCTTTAATTCCTCAAGGATCGTGATCTCGTTATGGCTAAGCATCTCAAATCTCCACTGTCTCCCCAGGCTTCAGGACTAACGCTTCGTAACCCCTCTTCTTTGCCTCCTCGACGAAGACGTTTGGATCGACCTTGATCAGGTCCCAAGTGTTGTAATGTATGGGTATTGCTGCCTTCCTGGGCCTGAGCATCTCAAGGGCAATCGCCGCTTGATACGGGTCCATTGTGAACCTCCCGCCTATGGGAAGGAGCACGTAGTCGGGCCTGAAGACCTTGCCGATTATTTCCATGTCCGAGAAGAGGCCTGTGTCGCCTGCGTGATAAATCGTAACGTTCCCGTCGTTAATTACAACCCCAGTGGGGTCGGAATGCACTCCCGTGTGGACGGCCATTGTTAAGGCCATCTTTATCCCCTTAACGTCCACATATCCCCCGACGTTTGCGGGTATCATTCTGTCCCAGGGGATCTTGTACTGCTCGTTAAGGTAAGCCTCCAGGTCATAGGAAGCGAAGAGCACCGCTTTCTTTGACAGGTTCAATAACTCCGGCGCGTCGCCCAAGTGATCGAAGTGGTCGTGGGTTACCGCTATTATGTCTACGGAGTCCTTAAAGTCTTGAGGCTTCACGGGGCTCATAGGGTTGTCCTTAAGCATCGGGTCTATCAGGATGGTTAATCCCTTCGTTTCGATCTTAACTGCTGCATGTCCTAACCAGGTGAGCTTTGCCACGCTTGACCCTGTTAATACCAGAAAATTAAAGCGTTACAAGTGTTTGTAACACGTGGAAGAGGAGGAACTGAAGCTCTGGACTAGAGCTGGTGAAATAGCAGCGAGGGCTATAGAGGAGGGGGCTAAGCTCATTAAGCCTGGGGCTAAGGTTTTAGACATTTGTGAGAGAGTCGAGGCTAAGATCGTAGAGCTTGGGGGCAAACCGGCCTTCCCCTGTAACCTCTCCATCAACTACGAGGCCGCCCATTACTCCCCAGCGATAGACGACCAGAGGGAGGTGCCTGAGGGGGCTGTGGTGAAGCTCGACATAGGGGCTCAAGTGGACGGCTACCCTTCAGACACTGCAGTAACTGTAGTGCTGGACGACAAGTATTCGAAGCTCGCCGAGGCCGCGAAAGAGGCTTTAGAAACAGCGATAAAGATGATTAGGCCAGGTATATCAATAATGGAAATAGGAAAAAACATAGAAAGAGTGATAAAATCTTATGGGTTTAAGCCCATAAGGAATTTGGGAGGTCACATGATGAAGAGGAACGAGCTGCACGCAGGGGTTTTCATCCCAAACGTTGGGGAAAGGGTGATGGGGAGGATAACCAACGGACAGGTTTACGCCATTGAACCGTTCTCTACTGACGGCTTCGGCGAGGTAGTAGAGGGCAAGGACGTCTCAATATATTCCCTTAAGTCAACGAACGTCAGAGGACTGACGGATCAGGAGAAGGAGTTATTGGACGTGATAAGTAAGAGGTTCTCGACCCTACCCTTCTCAGAGAGATGGCTAAAGGACGTGTTGCCTAAGGACGAGCTGAGGAAGACGTTGGCGTCCCTTGTGAGGAAGGGAGCGCTGAGGGATTACCCCGTGCTAATAGAGGTGAAGAAGGGCATGGTAGCCCAGTTCGAGCACACGGTTTACGTTACTAAGGACGGCGCCGAGGTCCTGACCAGGGTTCAATAACGCGCTTCTAAAACATTTAATTATTTGGAGTGACGTGAAGTTTTACGATAAGTTATGCAGTTGCTCGCACAAGTGGGTGATCAGGGAATATACTCACTGATATCCACGCTTCTGTTCATAGCGTTCTTAGTGCTCTTGTCACTTCCAGACGTGCAATTATGGTTCCAGATGAGTAGGATGAGTAGTTTTGTAGAGAAAGAACTCGGTGAGATAAAGAGGTTAAGTGATTCCTCTAGGAACAAATTAGTAGAAATGTTGAAGAGCTTGAAACCTAAGCAAGATCCCCAAGCGTTGGTCAACACCTTGTCCGAGCTCTTCGTTATAGACCCAGTATCCGTGGAGCCCACGGACATAATAAGCAGGATGAGGCTTTTGCTCAGGACTGGGGAGCAGAAAATAAAGGACTTGCTAAGACTGAGCGTGGGTAACGAGATCGACCCAGTCACTTTGAGCAAGCTCGAGGTGTCAGCTGAGGTTGTAAACGCCCTTAACTTGGTATATAAAGTAGTGAGGCACTACTTGAACTTGGCCAAAAAGCTGAAGAGCCCCGTGCTCCTCTACCAGCTTCAGGCCGTTGTACCGTTACTCAAGAAAATGGCTGAGGCTTACGCCAACGCCCAAGAGACGTTCATTCAGGGAAAGCCCGTCGGCGACTCCTTAGGACCCTTAGTTGCGGCCAGGCTAATGGTAAACGCTACCCGGAAGTGGGAGCCCGCAGAAGAGACGATAGCCGGTGAGGTTACTATAGACGGCAGGAAAGTAATAGTTGTGAAGGCCCTGGGGCCTATGGCTACTGTAGGCAGGCCAGGTGAGGCTGTGGCCAAGATAGTCGAAGAGCTTGGTGGTAACGTGGCTAGGATAATAACCGTTGATGCGGCCCTAAAGCTGGAGGGCGAGGAGACGGGGTCCATCGCTGAGGGCACTGGAGTCGCCATGGGCGATCCAGGCCCCGAGAAGATAGCAATAGAAAGGGTAGCTACTAAATACAACATACCGATTGACGCGGTGATTGTGAAGATGAGTATGGAAGAGGCCATAACTGACATGCCGAAAGAAGTATTTAACGCAGCGGAGAAGGCTGAAGAGTTAGTAAGGAGGATAATATCTGAAAGGACGCCGATAGGTTCCACCGTAGTCGTTGTAGGGGTAGGCAATACCTCGGGTGTCGCACAATGAGCTTACCGCAAGTGCAAAAGGGAGAGACCAAGACCGTGTTGAAGTGCTTGAAATGCGGTTACGTCGAAGAGAGGCCGTTTCAACAGGGAGACTACGTGATGAAAATTGTAGATAAGGTCTGCCCTAAGGACGGCTCTCCCCTAGTTATTTGGGGTATTTATACGGTGAAGCCCTCGAGCAAGACACAATAGATTTTTATTTCGAATAAGGCTACACATTATTGCCCACCCGGCCATAGTGGGCGGGCAACACCCGGACTCGTCTCGAACCCGGAAGTTAAGCCGCCCACGTCAGCAGGGCCGTGGGATCCGCGAGGGCCCGCAGCCCTGCTGAGCCGGGATGGGCGTTCCATTTTAATATGTTTGCTCGACTATTACTTTAATGAAGAGAGTTTACGACGAGATTCACGGCCACGTCGAGCTAAGAGACCTAGAAGTACAATTAGTAGATACGCCTACTTTCCAGAGGCTGAGGAGGATTAAGCAGCTTACGCTCGCCTACCTCGTTTATCCAGGGGCTACTCACGTCAGGTTCAGTAACTCCATAGGTACTTTGCACCTTGCCTCCAAATTGGCCTCCTCTATGCTTGAGAGCGGGGCGATCACTAGAGAAGAAGAGGAGCTCCTGAGGGTCGCAGCTCTTCTCGTTAACCTAGGCCAAATGCCCATGAGCCACGCCCTCGAGGGGATATTCGCCTCCAAGGGATTAACGAGCGACGACCTGAGGGCGTTCTTGATAGAGAGTTCAGAAATTAAGGACGTCCTGAACGACTTCGGCATCGATCCCAAGAAAGTCGTTGAGCTCTACGCGGGCAAGAGCTCTCTGGGCTCCGTTCTTGACAGCGAAGTAGACGTCAATAGGCTCGACTACCTTCAGAGGGATTCCGTTCACACAGGGGTGAAACTAGGGGGCTTTGACGTGGATAGGCTGATCCAGACCGTGAGGTACTTGGAAGATAACTCCATAGAAGTTGACCCCAAAGGGCTTTACGCCCTTGAGGACTTTTACCTCGCTAGGCTACACATGTACGAGGCGGTCTACTATCACAAGACTATATTGGCCTTCGAGCTTTACGCCAGGAAAATATTCGAGGATCTCGCAAGATCGTGCTGTGAGGAGCTACTCGACGTCAAGTACGTCATGTCCCTCGTGAACGAGGGCCTATTCCCCTACTGGGATGACGAGTGGTTCTACGCAAGGCTCTACAACGCCCTTGCCGACCCCGACGTAAAGGAGCCCATAAAGGACGACATAAAGAACTTCCTCAGCAGGAAGGGGCCAAAGCTAGTCGCAGAGATGATCTCCTACTCCCAACAGGGCGGTGATTTCATCGAATCGAAGTACAGGAAGCTTATACAGTACGGTGTTCCAGAGGACGCTATAACGCTATTCGAGGAGAGGGTTCCCGTAATCAATAGGTCTAAGGTCAGGGTAGAGAGCGCTCAAGACAGCATCCTTTCCAAGTTGCCCGACTACCTTCACATCTACAGGATTTACGTGATGCCTCCTTTCGCTAGGAGGGCTAGAGAACTTTTAGCCTGAGCAGACTTAATTTCGCTATGAAATATAAGTTGCTCTTAGCGGATTTAGACGGAACACTTACTATATCTAGAGAAAGTTACAAAATCGATTTAGATGCCGTCAGGACTTTGAGGGATCTAGAGAGCAGAGGAGTCAAGGTGGGGCTCGTAAGTGGGAACTCCTATCCTGTCCTGAGGGGGTTAGCAACTTACTTAGGGTTAACGGGAGGCGTAGTCGCTGAAAACGGCTGCGTGGTCTATTTCAACGGCCAGCTGGTGAGGGTTTGTGACGCTCTCGGGAGGGAAATAGCGAGGGAGTTCGCAGCTAAGTTTAACCTAAAGGAAAGCTGGCAGAACGATTTCAGGTCGTGCGAGTACGCCTTTTCCCCTCCAACCCTAACGGAGGACATGTTGAGGTGGGCTGAGGAGAGGGGGCTATACGTTAAGACCAGTGGCTATGCAATACACATAAGCAAGAACAGAGAGGGAAAGGGAAGGGGAGTGAGGAAGCTAATCGAGATAATGGGACTTAGCAGAGAGGAAGTGGTGGGCGTTGGTGACTCGCAGACTGACGTAGAGTTCCTCAAGGAAGTCGGCCTCAAAGTGGCGTTAGCCAACGCAGACGACGAGCTCAAGGCCGTCGCAGACTTAATTACTAAGTCGCCGAGTGGAGAAGGTGTTAGGGAACTCGTGGAGAGACTGATGAGAGGTGAGGTTTGATGTCGGAAGACATTGAGGTATTGATATACAAGTACGCTCTTCAGAACGCTGTGAGGTATAACGGCAAGGCCTCTGAGGGCGCCGTGATTAGCAAAATCTTTGCCGAGAGGCCCGACTTGAGGCCGAAGGCCAAGGAGCTCGTGGAGCTCGTGAAAAAGGTCGTAAGCAGGGTCAACTCCATGCCCTTGGAAGATCAACTCAAGGAGCTCAAGGAGAAATTCCCGGAGCTGTTAGAGGAGAAGAAGGCCGAACAGAAGAAGGGCTTACCTCCACTTCCCAACCCTGAGAAGGTAGTGGTCAGGTTCGCCCCAAACCCCGATGGGCCGTTGCACTTGGG
>CAYRZA010000028.1:0-2647 GCA_964428675.1 uncultured Desulfurococcales archaeon
ACGAGCTCCATGTGGGCCCCGCTAAGTATACTCACTCCAATGACATCAGCGTCCTCCTGTATCGCTGCCTTCACGACCTGCTCCGGCGTTTGTCTGAGTCCAGTATATACTACTTCCATACCAGCGTCCTTCAGAGCCCTAGCGATTACCTTGGCTCCCCTATCATGACCGTCTAAACCGACTTTGGCCACAATTACTTTGATCTTTCTCTCCATCGTATTACTAAGGCAATAACTAGGCTAAATTAGGTTTTCTCTTCACGAATATAATTTTTGCGAAATAATTTCAGAATGAAAAGGATCAGAGTTACGTATGGGGCCGGCGGGATTTGAACCCGCGATCACCAGGGCCCGAGCCTGGCATCCTAGTCCAGGCTAGACGACGGCCCCTCTGTATATCGATCAGTGAAGGATCATAAAAACTTGTTGCGGTGAATAGCTGCGTATTATCAGCATTAATCTTTATATTAAACTATATTTATATAATAATCAAATATTTATTTCGAAATACTATACCTTTTTACACGCGTTCTAGGTTAAGGTAATACCATTAGTATTCCTTATGTCACTACCGTAAGGTTTATTTAAGGGAATATCGCAAACTAAACATGACCAAAAATGGTGAAGGTAAAGTTCAAGTACAAGGGTGAGGAAAAGGAAGTCGATATCTCTAAGATAAAGAAGGTCTGGAGAGTCGGCAAGATGATCAGCTTCACCTACGACGACAACGGCAAGACTGGTAGGGGAGCAGTAAGCGAGAAGGATGCACCCAAGGAGCTTCTAGATCTACTTAACAAGCAGTCCAAGAAGTAAAGCGTATTTCAACTACAGTTTAATTTTTATTTCGTTTTTATTGGCCCTTGTTAAAATCCGAATTTGTTTATACTGTATATACACATTTATATATTACGTAAAGTAATTTGGACCGATGCTCAGGACTGGCGAAGAGTATCTGAAGGCGATATCCAACAGACAGAACGTTGAGATTTATGTAATGGGAAAAGAAGTGAAGGACGTCACTAAAGACCCGTTCCTTAAACCAAGCGTTGCGGCGTTTAAGGCCACATATGACGCGGCTTGGGAAGACGACACGAAGGACTTAGCGAGGGCGAAGAGCCCCTTTATAAACGAGGAGATAAACAGGTTTGTACACATTCACCAGTCCCCTGAGGATCTAGCAGCGAAGGTGAAGTTACTGAGGAAGTTAACGCATAAGACCGGCGCGTGTTTCCAGAGATGCGTCGGCTGGGACGCTCTCAACACTTTATATATAGTCACTAAAATGATGAAGAGCGACGGTAAGCCAGAGTACCATGAGAGGTTTATAGAGTACCTCAAGTACGTCCAGAGGAACGACTTAGCGTTAGCCGGAGCGATGACTGACGCCAAGGGTATAAGGTCCCTGAGGCCCAGTCAACAACCCAATAAAGACGCCTATGTGAGGATAACGGAGGTGACTAGCGATGGGATTTACGTCAGTGGGGCTAAGGCGAACATAACTGGGGTAGCAGCGACAGAAGAGATAATAGTACTTCCAACGAGGGCGATGACCGAACAAGACGCGGATTACGCTGTAGCCTTCGCAATTCCCACGGACACTAAGGGAATAAAGATAGTAGTGGGTAGACAAGTAAACGACGCGAGGAGGTTCGAAGGAGGGGACATAGACGGCGTTCCTTACGCCTATAACCACGAAGGCCTAGTGATTTTCGATAACGTGTTCGTGCCTAAGGAGAGGGTCTTCCTGATGAAGGAGGTCAAGTACGCCGTGCCCATAGTGGAGATATTCTCATCCTATCACAGGCAGGGATACGGTGGCTGTAAGGCGGGCTTAGGAGACATCCTAATCGGGGCTTCCTATAACTTGGCGAAGCAGCTGGGCATCGAGAAGGCACCTCATGTTCAGGAAAAGCTTACAGAGATGGTGTTCTACACCGAGACAATGTACGCCGCGGGGATAGCTGCGAGCCTGAACGCGGTTAAGCTCTGCGATGATTGTTATTGGGTTAACCCGCTTCAGGCTAATATAACCAAGCACTGGGTCGCTAGGCTCCCCGCCTTGGTCACGCAGTTCGCTATTGATATCGCTGGTGGCGCAGTGGGAACGGCGCCTAGCGAATGGGATTTGAAGAACCCGAAACTCAGGCCTTACATCGAGAAGTACTTCCAGGGTATAACTGAGTATACAGCAGAGGACAGGCTTAGGATGACTAGGTTGATAGAGAACGTAGGTCTCGGAGTCGCGTTCCAGATCGAATCAATTCACGGCGCGGGCAGTCCTGCGGCTCAGAGGATAACCTTCAGCAGGATTTACGACTTCGCCTACGCGGAGGAAATAGCCAGAAGGTTAGCCGGCATGTCTAATAAATTGGTTTGGAAGAAAGAAGCCGAGCCCTGGAGGGCGACCGAATCAGAGAAGATGGCGAATAAAAAAGCTTGATTTTTCTATATCACTTCTTTTTCCTCTGATCGAGGAACACCTGAAGCTTATAGCCCGTCCAAACGGCCTGTCCAGGCTTTATCCACTCTATGTCTACATCGTCAGGACTCAGGTCCAAGTCCCTAGCTATAATTTCCCTCGCCTGCTTGTCGTAGTCGCTGTCAACTGTATTCCTCTTGGTCTCTATCCTTAACTTCAGCTTGTCCAT
>CAYRZA010000028.1:2747-7604 GCA_964428675.1 uncultured Desulfurococcales archaeon
TCGTCAGTTTTCGGGTCAACTATGTCGAATATTTCCATGTCCTCCCAGACCACCAGTTGGCCCTCGCTTCCCGGGATCTCGATGGCCATATGCCCATCAGTAGTGCCCCAAACGTTTATCGCGAGCTCTGCGTTCGGATGAACCTCGAAGAGCTTCTTCTTCGTCTTTTCTGCTGCCGCACCGCCGTGGAGTAGGAGCACTTTGAACGGTGTCTCCCATCCTTGCTCCTTAGCTTCTTCGCCTATGAGCCTGTGGAGCCAAGGCGTAGTGGCGAAGACGTCGACCTTCCAGAGTTTGAAGATTAGCATGTGTCTGTTCTTCCACGAGAAGAACGTTTCGCCTCCTCCGGCGATCGCTGTGGCACCGCACCTCCACATGGCGGTCTCGACCACTGGCGGTCCCCAGCTGTAGAACCCGCTCATGTTCAGGTAATTAGCGTAGACCTTGCCTGGCTTGACTTGGGCGAAGGTCCACAGGTACCTAGCCTGACCTTCCTGGAAGTAGTCCAGCTCTAGGGCTCCCCATCCCTGGAACGTCGGCAACCCAGTTGATCCGGAAGTGGCACCTACGAACCTTATCCTCTTGGCCAGTTCCGGCTCAAATATCGTGCCGAAGGGAGGATTAGCGGACAGGTCCTTCCTCAGCTCGTCCTTTCTCAATATCGGTATCTTCACGACGTCCCTCCAGTCCTTTATCATGTCCGGCTCGAATCCCTTAGACTTCCAGTATCTCCTGTAGAACTCAATGTGATCCCATGCCCATTTCACGATCCTCTTGAGCCTAAAGGTCTTTAGCTTGTCCAGCTCTTCCCTCTTCATTGTCATTACTTTCTTGTTCCACAGCACTTCGTCAGGGGACGGCGGGTAGTCGCTCCTTATGAACCCCTCTCTTCTTAACTCCTGATGGATGGCCTCATATTCACTTAATACCGAGCTCATCTGTATAAACAGACTTATACAGTTTAAAAAGATAATAACGTCAGAGCTCCTTCCCTTTCGCTAACTCCTTAAGGAGTTCAGTGGGCTTATAGGCCTCGTAGCCCTTCTTATAGATGTCCTCTAAGTTCGCCAGTATTTTGTCGTAGCCCAGTTCCTTAGCCATTTGCGTTATTCCCTTCGGGAAGTTATAACCGTATATCATGACGTCATCTACTCCTTTCGCGTCCGTCACGCCGTTCTCTATTAGCCACGTCATCTCGTTTATCGCCAACGACATCAGCCTGGCAGGATCTACTCTGCTAGTCTGCGGTAGTTGGGGCTTCGCGTACTTCCCAGGAGCTGGATAGGAGTAGAATCCTTTACCGCTCTTGACCCCCAGCTCCTTTGCATCGACCTTCTGTTTGAAGAGCTTACACGGCACGTCACTCGTACCCCTGCTGACTATTACCGTCCACAGGTCGTACATTACGTCAAGGCCGATGTAGTCGGAGAGCTCGAAAATTCCCATAGGGAGCTTAAGAACGTTCCTGGCAGTTGCGTCTACTTCCTCTATCGTTGCCTCACCGCTCTCCACTTCCCTACACGCTTCCTGGGCCATCCTCAGGAGTATTCTGTTGCCTATGAAGCCCGGCACTTCCTTGTTCAGCTTGACCGGGACTTTGCCCATCTTCTTAGCGAGGTCGACGGTGATTTCGAGAGTTTCTGTTGACGTGTACTTGCCTGGAATCACTTCAACGAGCTTCATGATGACTGGTGGGTTGAAGAAGTGCATTCCCACAACCTTTTCCTTTCTGTACGTGGTCTCAGCGAGGTCCGTTATAGGGATAGACGAAGTATTTGTCGCTATTATTGCATGCCTGGGTAGGTTCTCGTCAAGAGACTTGAACACGTTCCTCTTTATCTCTATCTTTTCAGGAACTGCCTCTATTGCGAAATCCGAATCCTTCGAGACGGAATAGTCTGTAGTGAAGGTTATCCTGTTAAGTACTGCCTGCGGGTCACTGATTGTTTTCTTCTCGTAGAGCTTGTTCAGGGAATCCGCGATCCTTTCCCTCGCTCTATTCAAGAAGTCCCAAGCTACATCGATCAAATATACTTCATATCCTGATAGTGCGGCTACTTCAGCTATCCCGTGACCCATCGTTCCGGCTCCCACTACCGTAATTTTCCGGATCTCCATGGCGACCGATTTTTATGAAGGGAATTAATAAGGAAATCAGGTCATCTTGCACGAAAGGGTTCTTTACAGGCTGGTGAAACATGAGGACTTTCAGGGCCTCAAGGAGCTCTACGAGTCGTTAAGCACGGACGATATCTTCTACAGGTTTATGTCATATCATAAAGTCACGGATGACGACATCTGGTTCTTAATAAGCGACAAGAACCACGTAACCATAGTCGCAGAAGTAGATGGAAAAATTATTGGTGAGGCCTCTCTTTTCATGGACGGAGAAATAGCGGTCGTCGTGCACCCGAACTTTAGGAGGAGAGGAATAGGGACGTCTCTTGTTAAAAACTTAATAGATATTGGTAAAGCTCTAGGTATAAAAACCTTTAAATTCTATACGTTACCTGATAATATACCAATGATTAGAATAGGCAGGAAGCTAGGATTTAATATAAAAATCGGGGAAGACGAAGTAGTCGCTGTGCTCAGAACGTGATGAGCTTCTAGGCTTCAGATCGGTGAAGTGAGGTGCAAACGCTGATTAAGACGGAATGAGGAGGAATGCCATTACGATTAATAAGACCCCTAGGGCAAGGGTTACGGCGTAAAGAGACCTGTTTCTCTTATAGCTATCAAGAAAGAGGGAGAGAACCATCAGGCTACCTCCCTGAAAGACCAGGACTACTCCAGCCGCCACTAGGAGAACCTTTATAGCGAAGAGTATTGAGATCATCGACTATCATTGATCATTTAGGAAAAATTTAAGATAATGGGCCCGGCGGGACTCGAACCCGCGACCACTGGGTCACTCCTCCAGACTCACTTCATCCCCATAGGGGTCTGCTGACCCAATGCCGCCCAGTCTGGAGCCCAGCACTCTACCTGGCTGAGCTACGGGCCCATTATAGCTCATTGACCAAATAGTAGTTGATCTCGACTCTTATTAAGCTTAATTCGGGGACAGACGACGTGTTGAGAATAATATTTTTCTTTAGAGCTTCGGACTTAGTGTCCCGAGATGTGGGATCAGTATAGGCTCCAAGTCCTCGAGAAGCTCAAAAGCGAGGGCGTCAATCCCTACCCTCATAAGTTCGATATAACGATGACCGTCAAAGAGATCAGGGAGAAATACGCTAATCTCCCGAACAAACCTCAAGACCCATTCGTTCGCGACGTGCAGACCGCAGGAAGGATAGCGAATATAAGGAGACAGGGAAGGATGTCATTCGTCGATATATTCGACGAGGGGGAGAGGCTACAACTGGTATTAAGGGTGAACGAACTCGGCGAGAAGTACGAGAAGTTCTTCGAGTATTTCGGCAGGGGGGACATAATAGGAGTCAAGGGAGATCTGTTCTTTACGAAGCGTGGAGAACTTTCTTTACTCGTTAAGGATTACACCATGTTGGCCAAGGCCCTCATCGAGCCTCCGGACTGGACCAATCTGTCACCCGAGTTCAGGTATGCGAGGCGGTACGTGGACTTTCTCTACAACGACAACGCGAGGAGGACGATGGAAATAAGGTTCAATTTCATCAGGAACATAAGGGAGTTCCTCTACTCCAAGGGCTTCATTGAAGTCGAGACTCCAGTGCTTCAACCCGTTTATGGCGGTGCGCTTGCTAAGCCGTTTAAAACCAAAGTGAACTACTTGGACGAGGACTGGTACCTTAGGATATCGCTTGAGCTCTATTTGAAGAGGTTCATAGTCGGGGGCTTCAATAAGGTTTTCGAGATCGGCAAGGTCTTCAGGAACGAGGATATCGACGTTACTCATAACCCTGAGTTCACAATGCTCGAATTATATTGGGCCTATGCGGACTACAACGACATAATGAACTTGACCGAAGAGATGATCTCTTACGCCGTTCAGAGAACATTGGGCACTTCAAAAGTAGTCTACGATCTGCCAGGGAAAAGGATCGAAATAGACTTCTCGAAGAAGTTCAACAGGATTACTATGTATGACGCTGTCTCCAATGAGCTGGGCAAGAACGTGGAGACCGTTAGCGATGATGAATTGAAGTCTCTCCTTGACAAATACGGCCTGAAGCCCAGGGGGAACCTGTACGTCAGGGGGTTGATGATAGAGAAGCTGTTCGACAAGCTAGTGGCCCCCAAGCTGGAACAACCCACCTTCGTTCTCGATTATCCCGTGGAGACCACGCCTCTTTGCAAGCCCCATAGGTCTAAGCCAGGTCTAGTAGAGAGGTTCGAGCTTTACATCGCTGGTATGGAAATCGCTAACGCTTACACTGAACTCAACGATCCAATACTTCAGGACAAGTTCTTCAAAGAGGAACAGGAGATGTTCAGGAGAGGGGACGAGGAGGCCCACCCGTACGATAAGGACTTCGTGAGGGCCCTAAGCTACGGCATGCCACCCACGGGTGGTCTGGGAGTTGGTATAGACAGACTCGTCATGTTGATAACTAACAATTACAGCATAAAGGAGGTCATTCCGTTCCCGATGCTGAGCAGAAGGGCCTATGAGGAGGACTAGATCTGGATTGCCATAAGGAATAAGCCAATTGTAACTACGCTAAGCCCTATTGAGACCTTTCTTCCCAAACTCTCGTCGTTGAAGAGCTCACTTATCAGCTTCGTACCGTCAGTTATGAACAGCGGCAGGGCGTTAATTGTCGCCAAGCTGAAGTTGATTGTGTAAAACCACAGCAGGAAGTCCATGAGCCCGCTCACTAGGGGCGAGGGATAGTAATATGCCAAATAAACGCCGAGCTTTCCTTGAGG
>CAYRZA010000029.1:0-7526 GCA_964428675.1 uncultured Desulfurococcales archaeon
TACAACGAGTCCCTGCTCAGGATTTTAGCTGACGCCACTGGGGGAATAATGGAACACGTCTCCGACGTGAGCCAGATAGTGAACGCCCTACCTAAGGCGGCTGTCACTTCAATCGGAGGGAAGAGCGTAAAGGTTGACATAACCGGAGAAGGCCAAATAAAGCTACTGAACTTCAAGGGACCGCCAGTGCAGATAAACGCCATAGAGGGAGCGGTTACAATTTGGGGCGAGACGACCTTGCCGCCTAACTTCAAGGGCAACTTCATAACGGTGACCACGACTTATATTGAGCCTTCTACTAACGAGACCAAGACTCTATCTTCAGTACTAACTGTGGAGCCGGCCAAGGACGTCGGGCAATACACTTCAGGAATTAATCAAGATTTGGTGAGCGAATACAACTACTACGTCCTGCTTGACAAGTACAGCAAGGACTTAAGCGCGTCCAATATGGCAGAGGCTACGAGGACTTTGAACCAGCTGACCCAGTTGGCCCAGCAGACCAGGAGGCTCGACTTGATGGAAAGCACTAAGAGGCTACAACAGACCTTCGAGCAGACTAGGAGGCTCGGCACTCAAGAGGCCACGAAGAGGTTAGCTAAAGAGGTCCAAAGCGAGGTAACTAAGAAGCTGAGGTCTTCCTGACCTCCCTTGTAAGCCACTTAGTGAAATCGAAGAGTGTCAAAACGGCGTAAAGCGATATGAACGTTTGGGCGAAGTAAAGCCCTACGGCCATAATTGAAGCCGTTATGTCCCTTTTTGCCTCCCTCCAGACCGCTCTCGCTATTTCAATCCCCGGTATCGTCATCAACGTCTTCGCCAAGAAGACCAGCGTTGTACTGACCATCAATATCGGATCAACATAATACGTTAAATGGTGCACTAGCTTGTCGTCAAAAAATGGAAACCTGTGCATTGGGGGGACTAAATAGTGATAATGGAAAAAGTGAAAATGAGCAATAGTCCTGCTCGTTAACCACTTGAACGCCTTGACCAAGACATATATTTGCGGGACGGAGAAGTGGATCACTAGCCTTCTCGGCATCCCGACAGAGGTGAAGCTTAGGACTGCAGTGAGAAAGGGCAAAACGAGTGAAAAGCTACCAGAGACGAAGTAGTGCACTCCCCGGGAAAAGTTGCCCTCCGCCAAATCGATTATGAAATAGAGGTAGCTCGCACGCGTCCACCTTATTACCTGCTTAATGAACTGCGAAACGTTCTCAGGGCTTGAAGTTATAACGTAAGAGCTCGAGAGGTATGCCGCTACGTTACCTAGCTCGTAAAACCTCGAAGTGAGCTCCTTATCGTCGCCGATTATTACTGGCCTGCCTAAGACTTTCCTCCCGCTCAAGTTTACAGCAATTCGCTTCAAGACCTCTGCCCTGTACACGCTAAACTGGCCGTTTATGACTAAGAGCTTCCCTAGACCAGCGAAACCCCTAGCAACGACGTCCTTATAAGCCTCGTACATGTCGGCTAGCCTCCCGAGCAGACCGTAACCCTGCACTCTAACCCTCACCGTAACGGCGTCGTAACCGCAGTTGAGGACGGCTAAAGCCCTTTCTGCGGTCTCCTTGGGAACTACCGTGTCGCTGTCCACTAGGGCCACGAAGTCCTCGTCTTCCAGCTTCGACACGCCGAACTCGATCGCCCTCTTCTTCCCCCCTTTCGGAATTGCATAGAACTCAGCACCGAGGGCCTTGCTTATGGAGCTATAGGGTTCAATTACTCCGTCGCCAACTACTATAACTCTGTGGAATACCCCCTTCAAGCTCATCAAGACCTCCCTGAACCTGTTGGGATCCTCGTTGTAAACTGGCACTATAGCTGCCCTCTTCCCAGTGGGAAGCGACGCACATCTGGGCTCCTCGTATGCCCTGAGGCCAATCGCGATTATGCTTAATTGAATGAGCATTAGCAGGGAAGCAATAGCGGAAAGCAACGCGTATATGTGAACGTCAAACGTTAGCGTAATCAACAAACTCTGTGAAAATCAAAATAAATTTAAGTTTTGTTAGGGTTCTAACGATTAGGCCTTTATGGCCTTTAAGTACTGTATGAGACCGCCGGCCTTCAGTATTTCTAACGGCATCCCAGTAATTCCCTTGCCCTTAAGTACTTTGCTGTTGTTAACCCTTATCTCCCCTGTCTCAACGTTGACGACTACATAATCCCCCTCGTTTATCTCCTTGGTTGCGTTAGGCAGGACTATTGCGGGCAACCCATTATTTATAGCATTCCTATAGAATATCCTAGCGAAGGATTCAGCAATTATGGCCTTCACTCCTGCAGCTTTTAGCGCGATTGCGGCCTGCTCCCTGCTCGAGCCCATGCCGAAGACCTTCCCGGCAACCAGTATTACGCCCTGCTTTGCCTTCTTATAGAACTCCGGGTCTAAGGGCTCCATTGCGTGCTGTGCCAAGTACTCTGGGTCTGTGTACTTGAGGTACCTCGCCGGGATTATTATGTCAGTGTCTATCTTGTCCCCGAACTTCAGGACTTTGCCCTCCACTATCATGGCTCAATACCTCCTCGGGTCCGCTATTTTACCTTCAACCGCCGTCGCCGCGGCGACTGCTGGACCCGCTAAATACACTTTACTGTCATTGCTCCCCATCCTGCCTTTAAAGTTCCTGGAGCTGGTCGAAACTATTGTCTCGCCCGGCCCAGCGACTCCGAAGTGGCCTCCCAAGCAAGGGCCACAAGTGCCGTAAGTTATTATGCAACCCGCATCCGCTAGCACTTTAATCACGCCCATTTCCATGAGCTTCTCGAATTGGTTATAAGACGCCGGGATTGCTATGCACCTCGTCTTCACCCTCTGCCCCTTGAGTATTTGAGCGGCCATCACGAAGTCGCTTATCCTTCCGTTAGTGCACGAGCCTATGAAGACCTGATCCACGGGGGTTCCCTCGACCTCAGTCACGACCTTAACGTTGTCAACGCTGTGCGGAGCCGCGACCAGGGGCTCTAGCTTGTTCAACTCTATTGTGTACTCGTCCACGTACTTCGCACCGCTATCGGGCTTAACTATTGGGGGCTCGTAGCCCCTCATGGTCTTTATGTAGTTCGCAGTCTCCTCGTCCGGGACGAACATCAGGGCGTCAGCGTTCATCTCTATGCCCATGTTGGCTACGGTAGCCCTGTAGTCCATCGGGAAGGCCCCTGGCTTCTCCACGAATATTTCTATGGACATGCCGTTGAAGTAGTCGGCCTTGAAGTCGCCCAAGATCTTTAAGGCCACGTCTTTACCGTTGATCCATTTCCCGGGCTCCCCTTTGAGGGTTATCTTGAAGGGCTGGGGCACCTGAACCCAGGTCTTGCCAGTGATGACCGCGGCGGCCACGTCGCTCGCGCCTAGGCCTTGAGCGAAGGCGCCAACAGCCCCAGAGGTAGTGGTGTGACTGTCTGCAGCCACTACTACTTCACCCGGATTAACGTACTTCTCTATGAGGACCTGGTGCAAAATCCCGTAGTTTATGTCGTGAAAGTTCGGCAGTTTCAAGTCCCTCACGAACTTCCTTATCTGAACTTGAATCTCCGCACTCCTCACGTCAGGCGGAGGGGCCAGGTGGTCGAACGCTATCACCAGCTTCTGGGGGTCGAAGACCTTAACAGTGCCCACCTTCTCGATTACCTCGATGACGTGGTAGCCCGTTAGGTCGTGAAAGGCGACCTTGTCGACCTTTATCTCCGTTACGTCGCCCGGGGAGACCTGCTTCCCCGCGGCCCTGCTGAGGATCTTCTCAGTCAGCGTTTGGGGCATCGGGTTTATGCGAGCTTAAACGGATTTAAACCTTCCTTTGCTGTGCTAGCTTCCTCTCCGCTAATTTAGCTGATACGACACCGACAAAGTAGAGCCCGCTCAGGGTAACCCCAATGGTGGACTCTATGAGCCCGCCGGTGGTTCCAGGGGATATTATCCAGGCTATTATCCAAGCGACAGCTACTCCAAGTCTCCAGTTCTTCTTCCAGGTATCTGCCTTAACTAATCCTATGTAAGTTAAGCCAGCCATAACGAGGGGGGCCTCGAAGGCGAGGCCGACACCGCCCATGAGCTTCATTGTCGTGTCCACATAGGACCTAAGGCTAAGCGTCGGTTCAACACCCAGCCGGAGGTCATATTCATACGTGAAGTACATCATAACTGGCACTATAATGAAGTAAGCGAAGGCAGCACCGGCGAGGAAGAGGCCTATTGCGGGCCCCACGGTGAGCTTGAAGAGCCTCTTTTCGTGCTCGTAGAGGCCCGGCGAAACGAAGGCCCAGAACTCGTGGAGTATGAGGGGCAGGTTAACTAGAAGGGCTAGGAAAAGCGCTGTCACTAGCCCTGCGTAGAGAGGGTCGAAGGGGTTCAGCGATATCAGCTTCAGGTCGCCCCTCAAGCCATAGGCTATGAACCCCCTCATGAACTCCGCCGCGATGCTGTGGTACAACGAGAGCTGGGGGACGGGTAGCGGAACCCCGTTGACATCTACGAATCTGAAACCGACGAAGAAGAAGAAGGCCGTGGATATAATGAGACCCAAAACGACCCTCCTAATCCTTATTGCCAGCTCCCTCAAGTGCTCGACAAGGGGCGCTTCCCTGTCACGAATGGTTTCCGTCCTTTCCATTATTACCAGCCTGCCTCTTAAGGTTCTCAATCTCCCTCTCTAGCTCCCTTATCCTCGCCTCAAGTATCTTCACCCTGAGGTCGGAAGTCGAATAGTCGCTCGACTTAATCACACTGGCAGTCGACCTTACGGGCTCCACCGTTCCTTCAACGTCGCTCAGTATTTCCCTCTTAAGTTCCTCGGTGAACTCCTGTTGTCGCCTCTTGAGGTGCAGGAAAGTCTTGTAAGCCTCTTTCATGGACTTTACGGTATCCTGCGAGCTACCGCCTCCAAACAACACGAGGAGAAGGAGGAGTAAAATAAACGTGTCACTTATTGACTCGATCAAGGAGCTCAGCCTCAGGCTCCTTGTCTCTGCTTCTTAAGCTCCTCCAATTGCCTCTCCAGCTCCTTAATCTTTGCGTCCAGGTCTGAGGGGCTTTGAGCGGATTGGGATTGATTAGTCGTCTTCATCTGCTGGATCTCAAGCTCTGCCTCTAGCTCCCCTTTCTTGAACTCGCCCTTTGCCCTCCCTAGGGCCCTAAAAAGCTCTGGGATCTTAGAGGCTCCGAAGAACAGAAGAGCCAGGACTATTATCAGCACGACTATGTCTGACGGGTTAAGTGCTACCATCGTCCTTCCCCTTCTGTTATTTTTCGGTTTGGCTACGGAGTTATATAAACTTAAGTCATTATGCGACAATTTGAAAAATTTTGAAATTCGAAATTTTAGCCTATGTTAACACTACACACCGGACATACTTCTATTTCCTAAGGGTAATTTTATATACCCATTGGGTCGAGGCCGACACGAGGGTGGGTACAATTGCGGTATTAGAGGGCGTGGACTTGGGCTATCGATACGCTCCTAACCTCCCTTTCGTCTTCAGGCACGTGAACGTCAAAGCCGAAGAAGGGCAGTTCGTCTCGATAGTGGGCCCTTCAGGCGTGGGGAAGTCCACCCTCCTCAGGGTACTGGGGGGGTTCATTAAGCCAGATGAAGGCGAGGTGAGGCTGGACGGGAAGAAGATTGTGAGACCCACGCCTAAGGTAGTCCTAGTCCACCAGTCCATAGTGACGTTCCCCTGGATGACCGCCTTGGAGAACGTGAAGCTCGGATTGAAGTACAAGAAATTACCGAAAGAGGAGGAGGACAGGATA
Source organism: uncultured Desulfurococcales archaeon (assembly GCA_964428675.1). Taxonomy (GTDB): domain Archaea; phylum Thermoproteota; class Thermoprotei_A; order Sulfolobales; family Sulfolobaceae; genus Acd1. The sequence continues at coordinate 5,756 of CAYRZA010000029.1, forward strand.
GCCAGGAAAATGCTGGAGGTGGTGGGCCTTTCCGGCTTCGAGGACTTTTATTCGAAACAGCTCAGCGGCGGGATGAGGCAGAGGGTGGCAATAGCTAGGGCTTTGGCTGCGTCCCCAGAAGTCCTCCTAATGGACGAGCCCTTCTCCCATTTGGATGAATTGACAGCAGAAGGCCTCAGGAACGAGATTTATTCTATCCTCTTTAATAAGGACAGCCCCCTGAAGGCCGTAATCATGGTCTCCCACAACCTGGACGAAGTAGTGAAGCTCAGCGATAAGATCTACGTCCTCAACGGGAGCCCGGCAAGTGTAGTGGACGAAATCGAGGTCAATTTACCCAGGCCCAGGAACCCCCAGAGCGAGGAGTTCCAAAGCGTAATAAACAGGCTCTACTCTTCCCTGACTCCAATAAGGAAGAAGGTGAAGGAATGATTAGTCCAGGCCAGCTCTTGTACCTTTTGCTCGCCTCTCTGGTAAGCATAGCCAGGGTTTGGGTAACTATACTCGTTGCAATAGTGACCGGCTGGTTCTTGGCTTACGCTTCGCTGAAGAGCAAGACTTTCGAGAACGTTTATATTTCGGCCCTAGAGGTCTTCGAGTCGGTTCCAGTGATCAGCTTCTTCCCAGTAGTCTTAATCTTCTTCGTTTACTACGTTGGTGGCGGTCTGGGAGCGCAACTTGCAGTCCTGTTCTTAGTATTCACGGCAACCGTTTGGAACATATGGATGGGCGAGTATCAGGCCTTCAAGACTGTCCCCCACGACATGATAGAAGTCGCTGAGAACTTCAGGTTCGGCTTTTGGGACAAGATGATAAAGATTTACATACCATTTTCTATACCGAGAATAGCTTCTAATCTGCTCCCGTCCTTTTCCGATGGATTGTTCTATATTACTGTCAGCGAGGTGTTCAGCCTGGGCACTTCAACCTACGAGGTCTTCGGCATAGGCTCGGTCATAGCGAACTTGACAGCTAGAGGGGAATATACGCTAACCCTTGAAGGCCTGGCGATCCTAGGAATCCTAGTAGTCCTCAACGTTTACATGATAACCAAGCTCGCCGGATGGGCGGTCTCCAAGTACGGCCTTGAGACGGAGCTAGTTAAAGTGAAGAAGAGGGGTAGGATAAGGATAGGCCTGTCGAGCAGGATATCGTCCGCATTGAACGTGCAGACAAGGATAGCTAGAGTCATTCCCCTAAGGGGGCAGGCCATTTCGGCCCTTAAGGAGGAAGAGGAGGAGAAGGAGAGGAAGATCGCCCTCTCGGTCAGACAGGTTTACGTAATAATTGGCGGAGCGCTCGCAGTAATAATAGGCGTTCCAGTAATAACCTTCAGGAACGACATACAGTCCGCCCTGCCGTACACGGGTCAAATACTACTGGGCCTGGCCTACGACTACCTGAGAGTGGCAGTAATATCTTTGGTCTCATTGGCCCTCGCAGTATTTGGCGGTTATTTCCTAGCAACGCATCCCAAAGTGGAAAAGCCCGTGGTAGCCTTCCTCCAGACGTTCTCCGCTATGCCGGCCCCCGCTTACTTCCCCCTCCTATTCCTCGCGACCTACCCCTACGTTCACCAGATATTGGGCCCATGGACCGCTGAGGCATACGTCATGTTCCTGGGTTGGGTCTCGACTTTCTACTACGTCTTTTACGAGGTGTGGCTCGGGATAAAGAACATCCCAAGGCCCGTGTGGGAGCTAATGGACAACCTCAACATGGGGTTCATCATGAGGCTCAGGAAGATAGTAATTCCCGGCGTACTGCCTTA
>CAYRZA010000030.1:0-1173 GCA_964428675.1 uncultured Desulfurococcales archaeon
TTTAAGCCGTCCATCGTCGTAGGGTTCAGGATAACTAAGCTGGGGTATTTAGGAGCCTCGTCGGCCCTTTTAGGCGGAGGGCTACTGTCAGAGCTCTTCACGTTACTTGGTGTGCCCATATCAATAACCCAGACGATACTGGGAGGCATAGTAGGGCTGAGCCTAAGAAACCTAACCAAGGACGTTAGAATACAATTAATTAACGTAATAAGGGGATGGATATATGCGCCTGTGATATCAGTGCTAATCAGCCTAGCTATTTTCGGCGTATTGAACAGTCTATTAGGACTTTAACGTAACGTAGAACAATTCAACTCCTATTGCAGCCTCCTCCATTGAGTCAAGTGCGTCGTCCAGGGACAGCACGAAGTCCCTAAGCTGTATTACTGAAACTAAATCGGATGCGTTATTCGTCTTATATATTTCTTCCAAAAGCACGTCCTTAATTTCATCTCCTAATCTTTCTAAGTTCTGTATCTCTCTTGAAATTTTAAGAGATTCTCTGACGTTATCTTTTAGCAGCGAGATCATCAAGGCTAGCTTCACCGAAGCCTCCGCAATGACTCCAAAGTATTTGAGCATGTGATCGTTCATTCTCTGAAGAAGTTCACAACTGATCTCCCTCATAATTAATGCCCTGGCCGAGTCCTTTACGGCTTTAGTAACGTCATAGAGCGCCTGTGTGATCTTCAGCATCGACTCCTTGAAATCAGGAAGAAAAGGCTCCCTGTAGAGAAGAGACATTATTTCCTCCCTATCCATGGCAACCCTATCTGAGATTGACTTGATCCTAACAAAAATCTGGCTCATATCTTCTGGTTTTTGACAATATGACTTATACAAAGTTCGTATTAATTCTATTGAGTCCCTGACATCAGCTGAAATTGTTACTAAGTGTTCGAAGACTATCGTCTCTTTCTCCTGGTTCAATCTGAACCTAATCAATACCTACCACGCTTATCTCTCGTCTATGCTAATGTACTTTTTGCCTATTTCCCCCTTATACAACGCCTTCGGCCTGATTATTCTGTTCTCCTTAACATATTCACGTATATGCGCGATCCAACCGACAACCCTAGCACTAGCGAATAAAGTCGGGAAGAATTCGGGCTTGAAGCCTAACGTGTAAAAGACTATCCCTGAATAGAAGTCTACGTTAGGGTAAATGCCCTT
>CAYRZA010000030.1:1273-4743 GCA_964428675.1 uncultured Desulfurococcales archaeon
TAAATCGAGTAACCTCTATAGTATAACCTACCGAGCTCTCCATCTATGAACGTTATTTCGGTCTCCTTAACGTAAACGTCCTCAAGCCCCTTCTTTACATCTACCACTACACAGTTCCCTTAGTTTTTTCAAGGCTATTTCCTTATTATGTCTTTCCAGTTTCGCCCTCTCCACTATTTCCTCAAGAGTATGTATGACCTCATACGCTATTCGCCTGTTCACTGGAATAGGAGCTCCGTCCTTACCTCCGTGAGCGAGTGCGTACTTCAACGGGTCATAAGGTAACTTCACGGGGTCCTCATAGGACGGCGGTTCGCGATATATGAGGTCAGCTATCAGGTAAAGCGCTCTGGCAGTCGAGGGGCCCAGGCCGTTGAGCAGCACTTCTTCCAAGTTCCTAGGCTTTGTTTCGTAAAGGTTCTTAAGAACATCATAAATTCTTCTCTCGTCAATGGGTTTTCCGTAGATCATTTTAAGCTCTTTAGAAATCCTCACTTCATAACCTGTAGCGTAATACTCAATTGGGACATTTCCGTTGAGTATTGCCTTAGCTCTCCTATACTCCGATAATACAGATGTCGGCGTCTCATTCACTAGGTCCACTATTAACCTACTGAGCTTCTCGTTTTTCGTCGCGTCGATAGCGATTTTTTGCTTATAGCCAGCTATTACCTCCTCGCTTTGGGATCCGAAACTACCTAACCAGTGATATCTCCTTGCTAATTTAGTGCTCAAGTTCATACCCTGCTGTATTACGGCCCATCTCCCAGACTGTGACACCAGGAAGGAGTGGTGATATAAAGAGTAACCGTCTTGAATTAATACGGTATCGTTCTTTGCCATTAGCCTACTAATTCTAACTATTTTTTCTGAATCAACACCTAGAACATCGCCAGCAAATTTAGCCTCATTCGGGACTTCCCTTGCCTTCTCTCCCTTTCCGCCCAGTACCATGAAGCCATGCTCTTTTGGATCTACGACCTCCTTAAGGATTCCCAAGGTGACTGTGGTGGAACCCGAACTGTCCCAGTCCATCCCTATAGCGTTATTAAAGGCCTGAAACCACAGGGGGTTGGAGAGCCTTTCTATAACCCTATCCGGCCCCCATTCAATGACCATTACGTCTATTATCGCTCTCGATAACCTCCTCATGATATTGGCTAACCACGGAGGAACTTTCCCTGTATGTAGAGGTAAGTCGAATATTCCCTCTAGCTCCACCAAATACTATATTCGTTCCAATGCTAAAAACTAAGACGTGATTCTTGCCACGAGTGACATTCACTCGCCACTTTACTTGAAGGACTTCCTAGTCGAGTTATACAAGTACAAAGGTAAAACCGAAATCCGCCTCCTCCTGCTCGCAGGCGACCTAGTGGAGAGGGGGAACTATAAGATGTTCAAACCGGTTTACGATGCAATCAAGGGAATTAGGACGGTGGCAGTATTTGGTAATGAAGACTACCACGAGTATAGGGAATATTACGTACGCGAATACCCAGATGTAACTTGGCTTGACGATAGTTATATAATTCTTGACTATGAAGGAAAGAAAGTTGCAATAATAGGCAGTGATGGTGTACTAGAGCAACCGACTTTTTGGCAGAAGATGAATGGCATGGACGAGAATTATTACAGGAATAAACTTGAAAAAATTCTCAATATGTTGTGCAATGTTAAAGCGGATTATAAAATACTGCTAACACATTACTTACCGACCTTCGAGACAGCGTATGGTGAAAAGAAGAGTATCTATCCTCAACTCGGCTATAAGCTATTAGAAGAGGCCACTTGCCTGCCCAACATTGCAGTTCACGGCCACGCACATCTCTCCAAAGTCACGTTCAAGATCGTCAAGGGAGTTAGAGTTTATAATGTCGCGTTTCCCGCAAACAGGCGCTTAGTGAGAATACCGTTAGACCCTCTGCTTGGAATATAATCCGATTTTAGCCCTACACGAGTCGCAGAAGAAGGCCGACTTTTCATCCACTTCACTAACGCTGTTAGAGAAGTTCATAACGCAACCGGGTGTTTCACAATGGCCCAACCCTAGGGCGTGACCTAGCTCGTGAGTGACCTCCTTTATGACCCTCGAGACGAACCTGTTTAAGTCCTCATCGAATAACCTCTTGATATATACGGTGCCATACTTCCTTCTCGAAAGTCCAAAAACAAAGTTCAACCCGTCAGTGTAAGCGTCCAAATAACCGACTGCAATTATCGCTTCAAATCCGTCTATACTACCTACCCTCTCTATGACGTAGTTCAGAACCTCGTCAGCCCTAAACTGCAACCTCTCCCAATCGAAGTAGACCAGGGGCACGTTGAGGGGCCAGACGGAAACGTAAACGTCAAACCCTAAGTTCCTTAAGTGTTCTGACACTCTCTCGAGAAGTATAGTGTCCAAAGACCCTAAGGGGATTATGAGAACCCTTGATTTCGCGCTCATTACTATAGGCAATAACTCGTTTAATAGAAATAAGTGTGGGGGCCCCTGGAGACTCCTTTTCATTGACGCCCGTACAAGGGTTCTCGAGGAGTGTCGCCGGGCCCCTTCTGACCCTAAGTTAAAGATTAAAAGGGAAAAAAGGTTAGATTATACTGCCGCCGTAGCTCAGCCCGGGAGAGCACCCGGCTGAAGAGTAGAAGCGCGGTGACCGGGGTGTCCGGGGTTCAAGTCCCCGCGGCGGCACTTTAAATATCCACTACAAACTGTACTTCATATCCTTTCTCGGTCTTCCTTATTTCCATCATATGGTACGTCATGGCCTTTACCACCGTCCTCTTTTCATGTTTATTAGGATCGAACTTCTCACCGCACGCCCTTCCTGTAAGAGTTACGTTCTCCTCATCGATTTTTATATCAAACTTACTGAACAGAAGCAACTCTGAATCATAGTAATATAGTAATTCTTCTATCCATTTATAGAGTAAATTCTCTAAATCGTATCCAAATACATTTATGTCTACACAGTAAATAGGTTCCACCTTGCTAGTATCTGTCATCACTTCAAAAACACCCCTAGCGGCCTCTTCAAAGGCCTCCTCTAGAGTGTCGCCATAAGCCCTAATCCCTACGTCAGCGGTGTGCTCGAAAAACTCGAACCCCTTTGACATTGACAGTTTTATATCACACACCTTCAAATAGTAAATCTTGCTATGGGCGGAAGGCAAAAAACGACGCTGTTTATGGTGAAAGAGGTAAAGAAGGAAAAGAAGGCTAGCCAGCAGGGTTCACAAGCCTCGAAATAAGCTTCGGCAGAAGGATCACTATAGCTATTAAGGCCAAAGTAAAGACAGTTAGTAGAGTTTTTTGATCAACGAATGGAACTGCTATTATTAAGTTTAATAACAATAATATTGCAACAAAATAGTATGATTTCATTTCAGATCACATCCAATGGGAACGGTACCCTGCCTCCGTAGCCCGATATCATATTCGCCAAACCTATTGAAAGACCTGCCAGCGT
>CAYRZA010000030.1:4843-7524 GCA_964428675.1 uncultured Desulfurococcales archaeon
TGCCTCCGTAGCCCGATATCATATTCGCCAAACCTATTGAAAGACCTGCCAGCGTCGTCAAATAGATAATTGGCCCGAATATAGCGTACCCGAGCACGCTGGGCACTATATACTGATAAATTACCTGGAACGTGTTGGCTATAGTGACATTATTTATTTGTTGACTTGACGGCACGTAAATGCTGTTAGGATTTATTGGGGATAACCCCAAGTTCAGGAGGAAAGTAGGCATGTAGGGAAGACCTATGTAGAATATTGTAGAAGAGGCGATGAAAGACGCGCCAATGGCCCTGCCTATCCTGAAGGGCAACGCGAACAGCATTATGCCCAGAGCTATCATTACGTTATAATCGTTGTAAATGAAGAGCGAGATCAGTTCTAGTGTTGATAGGAAAGATAGAGTGCCAGAGAGAACAGTAGTAATAACCCACGTTGGGAAGAGTCCTTGTATTAGCGTACTAGCGTAAGGGATAACACTCAACGCTCCTATGATAATTAATAAGTATTGATAAACTGAGGTGATTATCGACATCGTGTTGTTGAGCCAATCGAGGTAAGCGCTCCAAGAACCCGTCAACTGAACCTGTAACTGGGTTATCGCTGTTACGACTATATTATATATCGTTACCAGCACTAGTGCATAAATTCCGTCGGAAACCAGTCTAGGACCCCATCTTTTTAACCCAGAAATCGGTAGTGGTAATGCATATATAAGAACGCCTAGCATATAGGTAAGAACGGAGAGCGATTGAGCTATAAGGAGGATTTGTGTCGTATCAAACATCTCTCACACCTGCGATGCTAGATATTGAATAAGGGCGAACACTGTGGAGCCAATAGCTATAAAGAACGCTGCCAGTATGGCGTCTTCGATTAAGTCCTGACCGCTCCGCTTAATTCTAAATATTGGAACTGGCGATCCCCTTAACGCCCACCCGACTCCCCAAGCTAAGAAGAACAATGCCCAGGCTATTTGTGCCACCTCCGACGACAGGTTTTGTATTAGCGTTAGGACAGTCATGTAAATCGATGAGCTATTAAAGAGGCCAGAGCTTGCCGAAAGTTTTGAGATAGCCGTCAACTATGGAAAAAGCTTCGTCAGGCGACAGGTAATCCGTGTTAACAACTAAATCGAAAACGGACAAGTCGGTGATGTTAATTCCATAGAACTCGAAAAACCTCCTTCTATGGCTTTCTTCCCTCGAAAGGATTTGTTTAAGGGCCTGGTCGTATGAAATTTTATCCCTCTCAGCTATCCTCTTCGCTCTCCTTTCTAGGGAGGCCGTCACGTAAATGGCAACTACGTCTTTCCTAGAGCCCTTAAGTATCCACGCAGCTATATGGGATTCCACAACTACTTTATCTTTCTTCAACAATTCGACGAGCATGGAATCTATTTTAGCGTCAACCCTTCGATCGGTTTCGGCAATTCTATTTAGAGTTACTATATCAACATTCAACTCTTTAGCTATTTCGCGAAAAATTCTTCCAGTAGATACATATTCGTACTTGTATTTCTCGGAAATTTTCTTGGCCAACGTTGTCTTGCCGCCACCAGGTGGACCCGAGATCACTATTATCATAAAGTACCTCTCACCGATGCCTTAATGAGCCTCTCAAGACAACGCGGACAGAGCACGCCACCGAATTTCCTCTCTGGCCTCTTTTCAGTCTTAGAGAACTTATAGAGTTGGTTAGTCTTGACTCCGTTGAGTTCGGCTCCGCAAACCGCACAATGGGCAGGCTTGTTCCTTTTCCTTTCATAATGAATGACAGTCCTTCCCCCTGGAGTCCTCACGTAAATCCTCCTAAACGACCTCGACCTTAATGCAGGCCTCGGCATTCGACTTTTCTTTGAGCTACATTATTTAAAAGATCTTTGGTCTCCTAGATCCTAAAGGAACAAACACGAAGAATGACAAAATATAGACTAGAATATAGCCTCCAATAACTTCATTATATTCACCGTAAGTAATTCCTGGTACATGGAAAGGGAAGTAAACAGCACCTGGGATATAGGTCACTACTATAAATCCAATAAAATATAATGTTAAAAGAGTTATCATCTGTAAAAACATTAAGTTCTTAAAGCTCCCGTAAAGGCTCTTTATCTCTGCGTCTTTCAATCTGAGTTTCCTAGCCCTCCTCTTCTCAGACCTTATTGACTCCAATTTCTTCTCTAAAATCTCTATCTCTACAACTATATTTTGTAATCTCTTCTCTAGAAATAATTTGTAAATAGCATATGAAACCATGTTCAGGACAAATCCTAAAACTACTGGGATTAAGATCATTAAATTCATAAAAAATCACTGCATTGAATTTATTATTTCCCTTGCGGCGACGCTAGGATCTCCCTCAACATTGATTACCCTCTTAACCGTTGCTCCCACCAACACGGCTGACGCCATGGCTGCGTACCTAGCGAAGTTCATAACCTCCTCCACTATCTCCTCGCTACTATAGTCGGTCCTAGTTCTGCTGGTGTCCCTCATCTGCCTTGCAATTATGGTTTTCGGATCAGCCTCTAACAAGAATATAACGTTAGGCATAAGGGCCTCAACTACGTGTTTCGGGAGACCAGGTAAGTAGCCTGATGGGGTCCTTATGACGGCATGAGTGTCGACGAAGAGCAGGCCATTATCACCTAGACCTTTAGCTTCCTCGCTTATCCTTCTAGC
>CAYRZA010000031.1:0-5711 GCA_964428675.1 uncultured Desulfurococcales archaeon
TCGTGAAGCTTAACGAGAAGGGCGAGATAGTGGTCGACAGGGAAGGGAGGACTTCACTCGAGGGTATTTTCGCGGCTGGAGACGTAACGGACTCGAAGTATAAACAGGCAGTGGTCGCCGCAGCGGAAGGCGTAATAGCGGCCCTTTCGGCATACAATTACTTAAGGGAGAAGAGCGGACTGCCGCCAGTCAGCGTAGACTGGAAGGCAGAGAAGAAAAAGGCGACCGTATCATTTAGACTCTGAGAGGAAGTCCTCAAGCGTGACGCCTTTATTGTTTTGCTTAGCTTTCTGTTCATCGTTGCCGTCACTAACATAAGGCGAATTTATTAGCCTATAGAGCTCTTCTGCCCTTTTTTCTCCTAGGACTCTCTGCAATTCGCTTAGATCGGCATCGCATAAACCCCTAATAGAGCCGAATTTGAGCAGGAGCTTCTTCGCGTAAACAGGGCCTATCATGGGGAAAGACTGAACCACGAACTCCTGGGCCTGTTTAAGCCCAGATATCTTAGGCTTCTCGACCAACGATATCTGCTTTTTTTGAGCATCTCCTCTTTTTTCTGCTAATTTATATATTATATATGCAGTATCCTCTATACTCGTTGAAAATAAAACCTTTATATTAAAATCCATTATTAGTGAAGTTAAAGACCCTAAAACTGCGTTCCAATTACTTATAAATTTCTTTGCTTTTTCTAAGTTACCTTCTATTATAATTATTGGCTCCTGGGACGCCTCTTTAAGTCTGGACGCTTGATCGAACAACCTCTTATCGAAAATTGACTTAACGTAATCACTTACCGATTTCCTTTCAACTATAATGCCGTCACCGACTATATAATCGCCAACGGACAAATTGTCAAAAACCACTAATGCACCGAGCTTTCTAATGAGGTCGGGCACACCGCTGTTCTTTTCCCTGTAGTCAGCGTAAATCCTCATACCTTACTTGTTCCTTGTTGCGGATAGTATTTATTGTATAACTCCTGGATCTTCTTCTGCAGGTCCTCGAGCTGCATCCTGAACGCGCTCTCTTGCTTCTGATAAGTCCTAGACCTCAGCTCAAGTATTTCCTTCCTGTCGTTCAATTCCCTCTCGACGTCAGCCTTGTTTACCTTTACCAACAGGTTGCTCACAACTTTATAGACCGCTGTGTCCTGCGGAAGGGAGCTGAGTTCCTGAAGAACTCTATTGACTTCCTTAAGTTCGGTGTCTATAACGGACTTCTCAGCTAATAGCCTTTGCAATTTGTCCTGAAGCTCCTGATATTTTATTAAGGCCGACTTAAGCTCGGGTGGAATGTTCTCTGCCAACTTCCTCTACCTCCCTCAGCGTTGATAAAACGGAATATGTCGAATATAAAACTGAATTTAACAAAGCCCTCATCCTTGATATGGTCTGAACCCTAATTATGATCTCGCCCTTATCCTCTGAGATCTCTATATACTTCCTATCGGCCGACTCAGCCCTTAACGACTTCACTAATAAGCGAGACTCCCCATTTATAAATCTCAACGTTGCCCTTATCATTCAGCACTCTAATTTCGGGCGGTATTATTAATGAGTTTTTATAGTAGAACCTGACAACACACATTCCGTCCTCAAGTTTCGCGGTTGCGACTAAATCACAGTCTTCTCCCAGAGTATAGCCCAAGGTGACGAAAAACTCCGAAACGTGAGGGCAGTCGGACTCTGCTATACAGTAGCTCTTTACGGCTCTAACTCTTTCCTCAATTTCTTTTCGGGGCGTCTTGATGTCTACTGATAGCTTTACACCAGATATCGTGAGGAATCGAAGCAGATCGCCAGAGCTCGAAAAGAGGAAGAGCACGCTAGGATTGCCCTTCTTCGTAAAGAGAAGGAGCACCTTAGACGCGCCCAATTTCGCGGCCTTTTGAAAGACCTCCTTTAGCGACGTTCGGCCCCTGTTGAGCCTTATCGAATAAGGAATAACGTAAGTCAGATCGTTAAGAAAAGATCGTGATCTTCGTGATAAGTCCCTAGAAGAAGAAATAACGACCTCAATACGGCGTGTAGGCAAGACCTGCCCACTTGGCACCGCACTTCTTACAATACCAAACGCCGGCAGCCAGCCTCACTACCTTGCCCTGCGTCTTGCAATAGGGACAGACATGGTCTTGATACCTCTTTTCCATTATTTCCTTCCACTTCTTGCGTAACGACATTCCGTAGCGCGCTCCGAACCTCCCCGCAATCCCAGTTACTTTTCCCATCCCGTCTCACCTCATTGTATCCCTAACTGTTTTTTAAGCTCTTCGAGCAGTTTCACCGCTCCCCTCCTCGCCAGTTCTTCCATCTGTAAGGTCTCCTCGAACCCTATTGAACCTCCCAAAGTCTTCTGCATACCAACTATCCTTAAATCTGGAGTATAAGAGATAGAGAGCTTCACGTCACTTATTGACTCCTCTTCTAGCGACGGATCTACGACCATGTAGTTCCCTATCTTTGCGACGGTGACCGTCACCACTGGGAAGGCCAACGGGGTTATGTCCGTCCTCTCGGGCAGTACTTTCACTTCTTCGCCAGCAACTTCGACCTTCGGTAACCTAGTATTGTAAATGGCAGCGACCGCTGATATTGTGGACGCGTCGAGGACGTTGCCGCCATAGTCTAAAACGTAAACGTCGACCCACAAAGTCCAGGCCTTCTTGCCGGGAATTATGGCCAGTTTCGTCAGATCGACTGCCTTCGAGTCCCTCAGACTCCTATCTACTACCCTGGCCAGCTCTATCGAATTTTCATCAGGTGGCCCTGGCTCGAAAGTCTCATAAGCTAATGGTAATAACTCAACGTTCACTATTAGGTTTCCCTGATTAGGCGTGTCAGGATAAGGCTCGTCTATTTCTAGTTTTGTCCCAGCGAGGACAAGCGTATCGCCTAGTCTCACGAGAGCCGAACCGTCAGCCTTACCGGCATAGCCGAGCGTTATGCTAAGGGGTCTAAACTCGTCGAGCTTCCTCTCGTCTATCCTTATACCCCTTTCCAGGGACTTCAGTATGCTCTCTTTCCTCAGCGACGACACAATTGTCTGGAACTTGTTAGAAGTGACGGACATTAGCTCACCTCCACGTATCTTTCCTTAATCGCTTTCTTCTCTAGCTCGTATATCATGTCTATGCCCTTCTTTGCCAATGAAAGGGCCTCCCTGAACTCCTGAGGAGTCAAGTTCCCGTTTAACTGAAGTAACACTATTTTGTTAAGTGACGGCATCATTGCAACTGGTAGGTCGGCCTCTCCCCACATGTCCTCCGGCTCGTTAAGGTCGAGCACGAGGACGCCGTCAGCCTTTCCTACAGCAACTCCAGCTACTAAATCCCTCATGGGAATCCCCGCGTCGGCCAAAGCCATGGAAGCCGCCATCAAGGAAACGAGCCTCGTCCCTGCGTCGGCCTGCAACACTTCCATAAATATATCGATTGTTGCTCGCGGGAACAATTCCGTTAAAATAACACCCTCTAAGGCTTCCCTTATTACTTTCGACAACTCGATTTCCCTCCTACTAGGAGCAGGGTTCTTCCTCTCGTCGGTTGAGAACGGGGTCATGTGATACCTAACTCTCAACACAGTTCTGTCGGGCAATGCCATATGCCTGGGATGCATTTCTTTTGGTCCGTAAACCGCTGCTATGACTTTAGTGTTGCCCATCTGGAAGATTGCGCTCCCGTCAGCGTTTTTCAGAACGCCTAGCTCAATCTTTATCGGCCTGAGTTCGTCGGGCCTTCTGCCGTCTAACCTAATGCCGTTCTCATTTATTAACTTAGGACGTTGTTGTGCCGCCAACATTTCCACCACCCAACTTGGACGAGATGAAGTTCGTGACCTTTTCGGTTAGTCCCTTCGTATGAGACTCGGCCTCTATTATTCTTATTGCCTCTTTAATCAAGTCTTCTAATGCCTTAGTGGGACACTTAACGAGAACCATACCGTTGGGATAAGCGTCTATACTGCAACCGGTCAACGAGCTCATGGCGTTTATCATGCTCCTATTCTTACCTATTATTCTAGGTATTTTGACGGGATGAACGGATATTACTGAGCCCTCTATCACCTTCCCTAAATCCTTACCCTTTACGGTGAGTATCGGATTAGTCGTCCTATCGAAGACTTCCACCTTCGCTACAACATAATCTCCCACGTCTAAGTACCTCCGGAGGTCCTCGCCAGGCGACACTGGCCTGTTCAGAAGCGATGACGCTGGCAAGTACGCGGAATACGGAGCCTTTATGTCGACACTCCATCCGTAGAGCTCAACGTCCTCAACTACGCCAAGTACCGTGTCGCCTATCTTTGGGTAATATCTCGAACCCTTAAGCGGTATGACCGTCAAAGACCCGTCCTTCACTTCAGCGAAGCCAGTGACTGTTGAGTAGTACTTGTTCTTCTCCTTGTAAATATAGGGGGACCACGGGATCTCTAACTCACCTTCAGCTAACAAGTCGCCTGGAGCCACGATCTGCCTATCGCTCACGTAAATCTTCGGTTGGTGCAATCACTTCACCTCAACAATTCTGACGTCTACTTCTCCCTTTGTGAGACTGTTAAGTTTGTCTATCACTTCTTGTTGTGCGCCGGCGGGTATTTCTAGTTCAGCTATTAGAGTACCGTCGGCAAGCCAGTTGGTCTTCTTAACCTCGCCAAGCGAATGTAATGCGTTCTTTACCTTCGAAGCGTACTGCGGTGGTACTTTAACTTCAATTAGTGCCTTGGCTAACCTTATCGGGATTATCTTGGCTAATTCTTTCACTATCTGGAGCGCCTGAGCCTCAGCGTCCTTATTCGGGTCTATCTGAACCTTTGCCTGCTCCATTGCTATTTCAATCCTAGTCCTGGGAATAGGAAGGTGAGTCTTAGGGTCTATAGCGTTTCTTGAAATAAAATCTATTATTTGTTTCTTTTTATTCTCTATTAACTCTCTCCTCTGTTCTGCCGTCATCGGTAACTCTCCTTTTAGAATTATCTGTCTAGCTACCGTTTCGAAGTCCGTGGTACCGAAGACCTTCTTTAATGCGGACGGAGAAGCCTTAAGACCCTTCCTTACGTCCTTATATATCTCCTCGCTTACGACGACCTCGCTAATACTTATCGGCTTACCGCTTCTCAGTTCGAACGCTTCCTTCGGTTTAACCAGTATTTCGAACTTCTCTCCTCCAGCTTCATATCTAGCTATAACGTAGTTCTCCTTGGTCATGCCTCACTATCCCATCGCTTTCTTCAATATTTCAAGTCTTTCAGATATACTCATCTTTCTAAATATAGGCTTATCTACACTTATGTAACCTATTTCTATATTCTGTGGGGATCCCTTATCTTCTGGTTTCATGGTAGACAGGAGGGCTTTAACGCCGAGCAATATCGTTTCCTCCATGTTGAGGTCGGGCTTGTAGTTCTTTTCCAGGTATTCATTGACGACGTGCTCACCCTGACCGATTGCCACTGCGTAGTAAGGCATGTACTGTCCACTAGGCTCAGTCATGTAGAGTTTCGGCACGCCCTTGTCTACACCGCCGACTAGCAAAGCAACGCCAAACGGTCTCACTCCCCCGTGCTGCGTGTAGATTTGCTTCACGTCAGATATAGTCTTCACCAGATAGTCGATCGAAATTAGCTCGTCATAGATCAACCTGTGGTTTAATGCCTGATTCCTAGCGTAATCTATAAGAACCCTGCCGTCCGGCGCAAGACCGGCGAAAC
>CAYRZA010000031.1:5811-7497 GCA_964428675.1 uncultured Desulfurococcales archaeon
TGATTCCTAGCGTAATCTATAAGAACCCTGCCGTCCGGCGCAAGACCGGCGAAACTTATCCCTACGTGATCATCCACTATGAAGATCTTCTCTATTCCCTCAACGTCTATAAGCGCCCTGGCCTTCCTCTTCTCGCTAATTAGCACGACACCAGAGTTCGTTTTTATACCAAGAGTCGTCCAGCCCTTCTTCACCGCTTCAAACGCATAGTCTACCTGGTACAGCGAGCCGTCAGGAGAGAAGATTGTTATTGCCCGGTCGTATCCCATAGCCGCTGGACCGAACGCCAAACTTCCTCACTCAGTGTGAAATGAGGTTCTGCCGAATTTAAAGTTCATTAAGTCAGTTCGTCGCAAGCACATCACGGCTCAGTCTGGAGCGGCGTCCTCATCTTAAATTGATGAGCTTTTTCGCCTTTTTAACACTACCAGTGGTCTTCCGGGGAACGACCAATATTGTGCCACCTGATAGATCGTACGTTTTGGGCAAAGAGGCCAACACGACCCGGTAGCCTATCCTAGTTGTAGAAATTATACCCTTGTTATTCAGATAATAGATAACACGAGGATTGGACAAGTCGAGCCATACCATGCCGAACATCTCTTTAACTGCACTACGTACGACTGACTCGACTTCCTTGAGGCTCACCTCCTTAGCTGACACCACGTCAACGATTATGTAGCGCTTGGCCTTCGGGTTCTTCACGTTCTTCGACGGCCTGAAAACGCGTAAATCTCTCCTTAGGGACATGATTGAAACGATAAACGAGACCAGGGAAACGATTAGACTAACAAGTACTAGAGCCTCGAGTATCACCTCTTAACAATCCTCATAGGTGAAATATATACGTAATGAAACGCGTCGACCTCCTCTATACCTAGGGAAGTCAGGAGCGCGAACTTTGACAGGTGATGCCAGAACTGCGAGAGATCTGATGAGCAGGAGGACAAAATAACATCGTTAACGTACCTCGTAGACCATAAGGCGACACTTCGTACTGTAGCGAAGTCAGAATTAGCTAGGTTTATTTCTACAATGACGTCGTACTGCCTCATCAAATTGAGCTGTCCCTTTTTGAATAGTTCCAGGTTGCCCGAGTCGACTTGAACGCCGTCAGCTCCAGCGTCCAAAGCCCTCTTCGTGAGGGACTTGAGCTGAGGCCTTATGAACACCACGTACCCTTTATCTTTATTCACTTTAATTCTATAAATATCTGACTCTTTTTTCAAAGTTACTGTTAGCCTTTTGACTCCAGATTTTGAGTCTGACGAATCAACGAGCACAATATCGTAGAACCTTAGGAAAAAATCCAAAAGGTCAGGGTTCTTTATGCATGGTTCAATTACTCTTAACAATGCTACTCAGCTCTGAGGCGACATCATCTACTGTTCCTGAAAAGGTTATGACGAGCTTAACTACGTCATCCCCGTCCTTGACGGTTGGCTTACACTCAGCTACCAACGCCTGTTTGTCCAGCCTTAAATGGAGCCTGTTGCCCTCCACCCTCTCTTCCAGCGACGACAAGATAAACACTATGTCAGCCTTGCTCAGCTTTTTGAATAAATTATCTATAAATAATTCTGCCTTTTTCCTCTGTAGTATCGCCTTATACACTCGAATTACATTGCCATGATAGCCCTCGTGCTGTTCGAGCGACAAGTCGTCCCTATTTAAGCCTAAGCAATT
>CAYRZA010000032.1:0-2742 GCA_964428675.1 uncultured Desulfurococcales archaeon
GGTTACCTTATTGCCCTGAGGTATCCTGGATATCAGCTCTAAAGCGCCTCTCCTCGCCAGCTCTATCTTGAACCCGGCCATTGAGCCAGAGGTGTCTAGGAGTATAACGTAGTGAAATCCTGTGGCTACGGAGACCTTTTCGGGCACTAAAACTATCTTGAACACGTACTTAGCGGGAGCAGTAAAAGAATACTTGTGGCTGCCGAAGACTTTCATGGAAATAGTCATGACTTTATTCCCTCGAGAGCTTCACTATGGTCTGGTTGCCGAGCTTTATGACTGCCGGCAGGGTAAGCTTCGTCTTGCCCTTAACTGGCTGGAACACTTTCCCGTCGTATACGTAAGTCCCGTTGGTGCTGTTCAAGTCCTCTATGTATAGCTCGTTGTTCTCCAGGGAGAGGACTGCGTGCCTCCTGGAGACCTCAGGATCCGGAACGACTATTACGTTTTCAGGTGACCTACCAATCGAGATGTTAGGAAACGTCTCGAAGTCTAACGGCAACTTGAGGTTGTTTAGCTGACTCGCCGGCGTTTGAATGAACTGCAAGTAAACCTTACCCAAGGGCTGAGGTGCCTGAACTACCTGGACTTGCTGCTGTGTAGGCTGTGAGGCCTCCTGTGGGCTGACTTGCGCAACTGCTGGCTCCTGTGGCTGACTGGGAACCGCCTCTTGAGGTGCTTGAGCGGTCTGAGGAGAAGCTTGGGCTACGGTAGCCGGCTGTTGAGGCATTTGTTGTTGCGTTTGTTGCGCAAGGGACGCGCTCTTGGCTGTACCACATTTTAAGCAGTATTCCGCGTCGTCGGGGTTTTCATATCCACAAATGGGACACTTCCAGGGCACAGCAATACTCTTTGTATTACCTTTAAAATACCTTTCGGCCACGAAAAGCTAGCAGTATTATGATAGACTATACAATGCTATGCGAAAAGAAAATTAAGCAGGGTTCAGAAATTTACGTGTGACAATTTCTGTCAAGGTCGCGGTCTCAAGGCCCGTCGTCTACAAGGACAAGCCGACTGACGTTTCCTTAATTGTGAGGCTAATTCCGGAGACCTATCAAGTAGTCGCTGGGATTAGATACGTTTTCGTCATTGACAACAGTCCCTCTATGAAGAAGGAAGGGAAGCTGGGAACGGCGATCTCAGCTCTCCACAAGATGGTTAACGAGATCCCGCCGGGCAACTCGTTCGAGGTCTACTACTTCTCTAACGACTTAGAGAAGGTTTACGAGGGGATCTCGGGTAGGCTCAACGACTTTTCAGTACCCTTTAAGTACGGTGCCACTACTAACCTCCACAAGGCGTTGAACAAGGTGCTGAACTATCTCGCTCAAGACAAGAGGCCCACGAAGCTCATACTCCTCTCCGACGGAAAGCCGACCGACAAAAGGAATCCTAAGGACTATGAGTCCTTGAAGGTTCCAGACAACGTTCAGGTCATAACTATAGGGATCGGCAATGACTATAACGAGGTAATAATGAAGAAGTTGGCCGACATGGGCAACGGCAGTTACTACCACATAACAGACGTAGGCGAGTTGCCCAAGGTCTTCGAGGAGCAGAAGGTCAATGACGTGGCTGGCTACAACGTTGCGGTGGAGTTCCCGAGCGGTGTCGAGCTCGTTAACTACGAGAGGAATCCCGTCATAATTCCAGTCCTCAGCTCCGCGGTTAGCATTTACGCCCATTACTTGATTCCCCAAGGAGAGGGGAACTTCGTGCTGAACATTTCCGTAAGCTACGTGGATCCCTCCAATAACTCCAGGTCTCAAATTAACGTACCTCTGATCCTCAAGAGGGGAAGCGAGGACGAGGTGAGGGCCAACTTTAATGAGTCAGTTGAAGACGAGGTCAAGTATTACTCCCTGCTGAGGGCCTACGCTCAGGCAATTGAGAAGGGGTCAAAGGAGGCCACTAAGATACTCGCTGACTTAAGCACCCTGGCAGCCAAAACGAGGAGGGAGGACTTGATGGCAATAACTAGGAAGCTAGAGGGCTCCGACTCTAAGGACTTGCTCTCAGCGACTACTAGGGTTCTCAGAAGGAGTTGACCACTATCGTTGCCAGCACGTCCCTTTCGCCTATAATACCCACGAGGCCCTTCTCCGGGTCTATTACTGGAACGGCACCTATGTTATTCAGGGCCATCATTTCCCTGACCTTTTCGAGGGGATCGTCGGGCCTCGCGTATATCACCTTAAGGCTCATGAACTCGTCCACTCTGGTCTTCCTCAGTTCCCTCTTTGCGGCCAGCGCCCTGCCTATGTCCCTCACGGAGATTATCCCGATCACTGAGTCGTCATCGACGACTACCGCGTGTCTGGTCCACCTTTCCTTCATTAGTTCTACGACTTCGCTCAGGCTCTCGTCCTTAACGCAGGTCAGCGGGTCGGCGTTCATAACGTCCTTAGCCATTATGTCCTTTCCAACCCTCACGGCCTTTATTATGTCCCTCTCCGTTATAATTCCCTGGACCTTAACGCCGTCACCCACGAGCAGGGACCCAACCCCCTTTGACGTCATCACCTTCGCCGACTCGATGACGTCTGCCTCCGGGTCGATGAAGAGGAGATCCCTGGTCGCGACGGTCGAGACGCTGTTGTTCGGCTTGTCCCAGGAGTAGACTAAGTCCCTAATAGTGACTATCATCCCTCCCTCAACGAGCAATCTCCTGATGTTGTTCGAAAGCATTACGTTTATCGCGTCTATGATCTTAGCGTAAGGCCCGACGGTGATCACGTT
>CAYRZA010000032.1:2842-7130 GCA_964428675.1 uncultured Desulfurococcales archaeon
GTGCTTAAGGACTTTCAGGGCCAGGTCACGATAGTTCACAAGTCCTTCGCGATTCTACCAGAAGAGGATGACATAAAGAGCATAGCTTTGACTCCCGAAGAAGCTAGAGAAGTGATATTTAAAGAGTTCGAAATAATTAAGCGTTATATCAAAGATTACGATATAGAAGGCGTAAAGAAAAAAGCCAAGTTCACCTATGTTTGGTCGGTTCCCGCGCTGAGGGCATGTAAGGCGGCCGAAATCATTGGAGGAATGGAGGCCCACGGCAGGTACTTCGAGGAGGCACAAAAGGCCTTCTTTGAGGAGGGTGAGGACATAACGTCTGAGGAGGTGTTAGCTAATATAGCCGAGAGGGTCGGGCTGAACAGGGGGGAATTCCTTGAGGTTTACCGCTCCAGGAAAAGCTATTTGGCTTACGTAGAGGACGAAACTGAGGCCAAGGCCATGGGGATCAGGGGCGTTCCGGCTTTGATCTTCAACGATTATTACATCCTGAGAGGGTTGCAGAGCGAGGAGACTCTGAGGACTGTAATAGAAGACTTCATCAAATACGGAGAGCCGAAGAGGATCGAACTGAAAGCTTACTGGGAGCAATAATTATAATTGAAGTTTAAACAGGCAGTTCGAGCGTAATACAGCTAAGTCGTCTGAATTCGGTTTTCAACCTTTTTATCCAATTCCATAAACCATCCTGGATGACCATGAAGAAGGTAAAGGACTTTATGTCGACCCCTGTCCTAATGGTTGACGGGAACACGAGCATACAAGAGGTCGCAAAGCTTATGCTGGAAAGGGGAGTAGGTTCGGTGCTGATATCCGAGGAGGGACAACCCAAAGGGATCTTCACGGACAGGGACGCCGTAAAAGCTTTGGCTATGGGCCTAAACCCAACAGACCCCGTAAGGCTCGCCGCGACCATGGGTAACTTAATAGTGGTCGACGAGGACACCGACGTCTTCGAGGCCGCGGCCATAATGACGAAGAACAAGATAAGGCACTTGCCAGTTAAGGACAAGCAGGGGACGATAATAGGGATGTTCGCAATATCAGACCTGCCGAAGGCCTTAGGCTAAATTAATATTTGGCGAACTGAATATTTTTCTACGTGAAAATATTTTTGCTTAAGGGCGATTCAATAGCAGGGTCGAAGCTCTACGTCATTAATTCTCAAGTGGAGGAAAGGGGGTTCGTCACGGCCCAGGACTTAGGGTTCTCTGCCGACTTGGGGGGCTGGTCGACCGAGGCGGGAGACTCCCTCCTGCTTTCCCTGCTGCCGGAAATACCTGTAAGCGCCGGCTTTAAGGCCCTAAAAGTTCCCGTGAGCCCTGAGGAGGACTCCCTAGTAATAGGAGTCCCGGCCGGGAAGGGGGTCGCGGTAACCGGCGGCTACGGCGTAATAATGGCCGAAGACGCCGTGGAGTCCATTTACCCCCTGCCCTTTCGCTCCTCGTCGTTTAATAAAGTCTACTTGATTGAGGCTCTGGACTACGATATAGTCAGGGAAGCCTGCAGGGTGCTTAAGCCCGGCGGGAGTCTAGTTGGGGTTTACAGAGATCCCATCTACGGGGGCATAGACCCTCAGAAGGCGGTCAGGGTAATTTCGTACAAGTTCAACGTGCAAAAAGTGGAGTTTAAAGACGGCTTTTGGGTAATTGTGGGTAAAATGAGGAGACTCTGCGGAGCTGAGAAGTGAAGAGGGGATCTCGGCTGATTTAGTCTATCTCCTCCTGTATCTTCACCCTTCCCTCTATCATCTTCATGGGGAAAGGAGGATTGTTGACCTCCTCGACCTTTATCCCCTCCTTCTTCAGCCTCTCCATCGCCTCCCTGAGGTCTTCCTCGTGCGTCGCGTACTTAATAGCTTCCTTTATCTTGTTCAGGTTGGGGTCATTACTCCTGAACCTTTCCGCACTGACGGCAGTCCAAGTGGAGCCGGACTTGTAAATGAAGACCACGTCCTGGAAGTAGCCGGGAACCGCGTGAGAGACCCCGGCTATATAATATTCCCCGTACTTGTATACTCTGGCCACGCGTTTACTTTCTATTTTGGTTATTTAAGTTGAAGTCCCCAAGGACGCCCTCAAGGCCCTCCGACTCCAGCCTTTTGGTTACGGTCGTAACTACTTCCTTAGCCCTGTTATAGAGGGTATCCCCGAGGAACTCCCTCTTCTTTTCCAATTCTTCCTCGTCAGCTATTGTGACCTTTCCGTCGACGAACCCTACGTCGACCTCCAAGTCCAAATACCTCACGGCGTTCCTCTTTATCTCCGTAGGCGTCTGGACGTTGACCAGAACCCCCTTAACCCTACCTGACTTATCCTTATAGACGTGAACTCCGTACCACCTGTTCGACGCCAAGTAGAACTCGTCGTAGTCCCCTTCCTCAATCGGCAAGCCCAGTACGTCCAGTACTCCTCCAGGCCTCAGCTCCCTCCTCAGAACTACTACGTAGTCCTCCCCATCGAACGAGAACCTCAATAACTTACCTTCCCTGAGCCTGAGAACCCGATATGGTGCCTTAACGTGCTCCACCGCCACTTCTTCTCCCAAAAGGGACTTAAGGGCGTCCTCGAGTTTCGTTTTCCCCTCGTCTACTTCGTCCGCCAGGACGGGATCACTGGCCTTTATCATGTGGTGGAACTTCGTCGTCCTGAGCACCACGTTCCTTACGTCGTCCAAGGCAAGCTTGTCTGGTAAGGAGAGAACGACTACTACGAAGTCGTCGCCCTGATCCCTGAAGTCCTCGGTGTCGAACCTCATGGCCAGCCTCGACAGCTCCTCCCTCAGCTCTTCCGGTTTTGCCCCCCTTGCGTTGCTCCTCCACTTCACGTTGTACCCCTTCTTGTTCCAGGGCAGGCTAATGGAAAGTAAGAGCGTCCTGTCGTCCCTGTTTATGTGTTCCGAGAAGTACGTTCTCCCCTCGCCCCTCCAGACCATTGCGTACTTGCCTACGGCCTTGGGCTCCCCTAGCCTTATGACCCCGTCTAACGGGGGCCTCAGGACTAAGCCCTTATCGAGGCACGGCTCGACTTTGAAGCCCAAGTACTCGCAGTCCCTGGGCTCGATCACGCTGTAAAGCTTTACTGGGGACTTCCACAGGAAGCTGTTCGGGAACAGCTCCCTCAAGGTTCGGCTCACGTCCGCGCCCAACGCGAATATCGCCCCTCTGTCCTCATCTAAGTCCTTTATTGTCACGTCGGCGTCCTCCTCCACTATGTCCTCTCCGAACCTCTCAGCGATGACTGCGGACTGCTGGACCACCTTAAAGCCCTTTGCCTTGAGTAAGTAAGTTAGGGCGGTAGCGTAAATGCCCCTTACCCTGGCCTTCACATGAGTGAGATATTACACTCGCTTTAAACTCCTGAGCGGAATATTCTTTGTGAAGCTCCTCTTCTTGGGCTTGGGGTTCATCTCGTTTTCAGTGGCTTACGAGTTGGCGGGCCCCCATGAGATAACGCTCACGACCAGGCAATTACCCCCAAAGCACCCCGTTAAGAACGCTTACTTAAATATGCTCCAAAGCAAGGGCGTAAAGGTTGAGAGGCTCAACGTGCTGGAAGACGAGGAGAAGCTGGCTAAAATGGTGAGGGACTCCGAAGCCGTCGTGAACTTCATAGGCGAAATCCAGGGAGACGAGAAGTCCCTTTACGTGAGTAACGCCGAAATACCGAAGAAGCTCGTCGAGGTAGTAGAGAAGTACAACCCCAAGGCTTACTTTATCCACCTAAGCGGGGCTACGCTCGGGCAGTCAGGAAGCTTCGTCAAGGAGGAGGTACCACACGGTGAGGGCCTCAACCCGAGGACTCCGTTCGAGAGGTCGAAACTCGAGGGGGAAAGGGCAGTAATGGCCTCTTCTCTGTCCAAAGCGATTATAAGGCCGACGTTGGTTTACGGGTGGGCCGCGGCTCACCCCCAGTTCGTGCTGATGTACAGGTTGGCCAAACTCGGCCTTAAGCCCGGCTTGGGACTTAAGTTCATGCCCGTGAGCGCTTACTACATCGCCAAATTAGTGGAGAAGCTGATCAACGAGAGGCCCAGGGCAGAGTACCTTTACGCCACGGAATGCGATGACATAAGCGTTGAGGAGCTCGTGCAGCTCTACTGTGAGGCTTTGGGGAAGAAGTGCCTCAGGTTTCCCGTGCCCGCCTTTCTGGCCAAGGCGTTCCTGCCGAGCGGCGTCAAGGACTTGCTTAGGTACTCCGGCGTTAAGTTCTCCTGCGAGAAGATGGCTCATTACGTCGGCGAGTTGAGGTTCAGGAAGGAGGACGTAATGAGGAACGCGGAGTTC
>CAYRZA010000033.1:0-7030 GCA_964428675.1 uncultured Desulfurococcales archaeon
GGACAAGTCTTCGTCTAATATCACGCCCGGTATATTTCTCGTAGACGTTAGGACCTCGAAGGCCTCGTCAACGTCGGATAATAACAAGTAAGCGCCAGGTACGTATTCGTCCGACCAAGTCAAAGCTCCCTTACCGTCCTTCGAGAAGGTAACCTCGCGGAACTTAGGATCTGTTACCTCGTCGAACACGGCTGAACTCACTGCGAGTGACGCCCACTTCAAGGCCTCCTTAACGTCATCTTGAACGTCGGTTATATCGAACATTATGGGCAGGCTGAGGAAGAAGCTTCCCTTATTTAGATAGAATGATGTATCTATATCTTCTCTATAAGGATCTATTGGAGGTCTGGTTACCTGAGCGCCGTCAGACCTAAGCCAGTCCAAGATCCTCGCTGGCTTCTCCACTTCTGGAGGTGAGGTACTGCCCATACTGGTTATAACTGGGTCGCCCTTATTGCTTAATTCGTGTAAGTATACCTTTTTCCTTCTCGTCCACAGCTCTCCCTGCTTAGGCTGTTGTTCCTCTTCTTCGCCCTCTATTCCTAAGACCTCCAGAGTCTCCCTCGAGAGTCCTTTACCTATTAGGAGATCTCTTCTACCTCTTAGCTCGTCGAGACTGCTTAGGCCTAAATTGTCGAGTATGTTGGCCAGCTCCGTGCCGAAGCCCCTAATGAAGTTTACCAGCACCTTCGTGCCGAACTCAACGTCCATCATTCTAGTACCGTCTATCTTGTTGGTAAGAGCCGTCGGACAAGATCCTATGTGACACTTATGAACCATTACACAGCCCATCGATATTAGGGCCGCTGTACCTATGTTGACCACGTCTGCACCTAAGGCGATCAGTTTCGCCGCGTCGTATGCGTTCGACACTCTCCCCCCAGCGATTATCGTGAAGCCCTCCCTCATTCCCTGCTCCCTAAGAACCTTGTCAGCCGACGCGACGGCGAGTTCTATTGGGATCCCTAAGTTGTCCCTTATGACCACCGGTGTTGCGCCGGTTCCGGCACCGTGACCGTCTATTATTACGCCGTCCGCCCCCATCCTTGCGATCCCTGAGACTATGTACGGAATGTAATTCGTGGCGGCGACCTTAACGAAGACCGGCTTTCCAGTTGCCTCCTTTAGGGCCTCGATCCTCTGACCTAAGTCCTCGATCGAGTAAATATCGTGATGGGGCGCGGGCGAAATCGCGTCTATACCAATCGGAATCCTTCTAGTGAGCGAAATGGGTTCAGTCACCTTGCTTCCGGGCAAATGGCCACCAATGCCGGGCTTAGCTCCTTGGCCTATCTTTATTACGACCCCTAACCCCTTCATTAGTACGTCGATATCGACGCCGAACCTAGCGGAGGCCCACTGAACGAATATCCTCTTATGTTTCGCGACCTCAGGGTGAAGCCCGCCCTCGCCCGTCCCAGCCAATGTCTCAGTGATGTCAGCGGCCCTAGCAATGGCTATATTGGGATTACCGCTGAGAGCTCCGTAAGACATGTCCCCTAAGTAAATGGGGTACCTCAAGTAAATGCCGTCGAACTCTATTGAGGTCGAGGCCTTGGGGTTCTCCCTTATCGTAGGGTCTTCGTACTTGAAGTAAACTCTGTCGAGGATCCTATTGGTTTGGTAGTGGGGGAACAAAGCGTGGGGCCTCGGGTCTAGAGACAGCTTTCTTATGTGCTCTATTCTTTCTACAGTCCAGAACTCGTTGTCAGTTTGCTTAGGTATTGGAAGGTATTTATTTATTATGAGCAAGCTGAGGCTATGGGACTACACAGAGGTTATTTAACCTACAAGGGCAAAAGTGAGGTAAAGAGTGATGCGATTTACGCAAAGTCAAGTTCGTTTCATATAAGTGTTCTGTACGAAAAAATTACATTATGTGTAATTGAATATTGACTATTATTAGGTATCGTTAAATGAAAGCTGAATATCATTCTTACGTAATCAGCTAAAAATTGTTAAAATATAAATTCTCTGAACACGAAGAGTTCAAAAAGATTCTAATATGATAAATATGATACGACTTACGCTACCGTTTTACTCGCTGTCTCCTTAACCTTGTTCTGAGCTCTCTTTATCACCAAATATACGCAGAGGTCTCCGCACATGGTACACGAACCCGCCTCCATGTCCTTGTACTGGTGATAGATCTTCCTGGCCGTTTCTGGATCGAAGGTGAGCTCGAACATCTTCTTCCAGTCAAGGTTCTTCCTGGCTATGCTCATTTCCCTGTCCTTCTTCCTCGCCCTCTCGCCGAGCTTAATTATATCGCCCACGTGAGCCGCTATCTTGAACGCTATGAGCCCCTCTTTCACCTGCTGAGGATTGGGCAAGCTCAAGTGCTCTGCTGGGGTTAAGTAACATAGCATGTCTGCACCTGCTGCAGCGGCGATGGCTCCCCCTATTGCACCCGCTATGTGGTCGTAGCCTGCGGCTATGTCGGTCGGTAAAATGCCCAAAACATAATAGGGGACTCCACCGGTCAGGGCCTTCTCGAGCTTGATGTCCGCCTCTATGTGATCCAGAGGCATATGACCTGGACCCTCTATCATGACCTGCACTCCTTTTTCTATAGCCCTCTTGGCCAACCTAGCGTTGTTCACTAGCTCAGCGACCTGTAACTCGTCGTGAGCGTCGTCTATTCCTCCCGGCCTCAAAGCGTCGCCGAGGCTCAGGACTACGTCGTACTCCTTTGCGAGCTCTAATAAATAGTCGAAGTTCGCGTAAAGCGGGTTCTCCTTTTCATTATATATCTCCCAGGCAGCTAAAATTGTGCCACCCCTGCTCACTATTCCAGCTACTCTGTCAACCTTGACTGCCTTTTTGGCGAGCTCCAGCGTTATTCCAGTGTGAACGGTAACGAAGTCCACTCCGTCCTTGAAATGCTTTTCGATAACCCTGAACACATCGTCCTCAGAAAAGCCGATAGCGTATTTGTTCTTCACGACGCTGTCGTAGTAAATCTGATAAATGGGAACGGTGCCAACGGGCATCCAGGCCTCCTTCAGCACGAGCCTCCTCATTGCGTCTATGTCTCCGCCGTCCGTCAGGTCCATTATGGTGTCGGCGCCGTACTTATTGGCTATTCTGACCTTCTCCAGCTCCTCATTTACGTCGTAGTGGTTAGTGGAGGCTCCTAGGTTGACGTTCACCTTAGTGAAAAGGCCCTCGCCTATCGCCGTGTACCTCCTCAAAGTCCTGTTAACGTTGTGAAAAATCACTACAGTGCCTCTAGCTATTCTATCCCTTATTTTCTCAGGCTCAACTCCTTCCTGCTCTGCTATAATTTTCATCTCTTCCGTTATCCTGCCGCTTCTAGCTGCCTCAATTTGCGTAGCCATTAGAAGAATTCAATATAATCAGGTTAATAAGTCCTTTTTATTCCCGGCTCTCAGGACGTTTGACATGAACTTGTTGTAATCGACCACAGCCCTCTCGTGAATTCCCTCCCCAATTACTACACCGTTCCAGTAAGCTGTGACCTTGAACTTCATCCTCCTACCGTCGAACTCCAGAAGCTCAGACCTCACCTTCACCTTTTCCCCAATGGCCACGGCCTTAAGGTGCTTGACGTCCACGTGGATCCCCACTGTCGTCTGCCCCTCCTTAACGTACTTCAAGGAAAGCGTAAACGACACGTCTTCCATGAAGGCTATCATGGACGGGGTAGAGAGGAC
Organism: uncultured Desulfurococcales archaeon; assembly: GCA_964428675.1. GTDB lineage: Archaea > Thermoproteota > Thermoprotei_A > Sulfolobales > Sulfolobaceae > Acd1. The sequence goes on from CAYRZA010000033.1 coordinate 3,678, forward strand.
GTCCACGGCGCCCGAGGACACCTTCGATGCTGAGTGCTCAGGCCTCACCTCGAACTCTTTCTCCAGGTAGTCCACGTAGAATTATTCGGAACCTTTACGCTTTTGAACGTTACCCCATCTCGAGCCTCTTAAGCGGACTGGGAATGAACCCGTCGAACGAGGTCAAGCCGTTAGGCTCGTCACCTCCTAAGTCCATCACGACTACTGTCCCCAGTAAACCACCCAAATCCACTGTGGTTCCTGGCTCAGCGTCTAGCGGAATCGCCCTGACGCCGGTTATCTTGCCAAGCGTCATCCCCAGCGTAAGGACGTCCATTATCATTGCGTAAGCCCTCGCCTTTCCCTGCCTTTTGCTTATGCCCACCATATCTATCCCGCTGTTACATACGGCCGTCATGTAAAGTAAGTCCTTAAGCGTTAGAACCCCTTCCTTCGCCCTGAGAGTCATCACGTAGTCTTCACTTACAGGAATGAAGGCACTGCTCAACCCGCCCACGTTGCTGGTCGCCATCGCTCCTCCCTTCTTGACAGCGTCCATCATTATAGCTAAAGCGGTAAGCGTGCCGAACGAACCGACCCTCGCACCTGTTATTGCTTCTAAGACGCCAGCTACGCTGTCGTTGGCTTTAGGCGACGGCGCAACTGAGAGGTCAACACTGCCGAACTGCACCTTCATTACGTCGGCGACATACTTGCCTATTAACTCTCCTAGTCTCGTGATCTTGAACGCTGCCTTCTTTATCGTCTCGTGAAGCTCCCTGAAGCTCGACGCTTTATTTCTCCTTATTACAGACTCTATTACTCCTGGTCCGCTGATCGCGATATTAACCTGCATTTCGGGCATTCCGACGGCGTGATGGGCAGAGGGGACGAAGGGGGAGTCCGGTGGAACGTTAACCATTATCGCAGTCCTCGACGAGGCCTCGGGCCTCATCTCGAATATGGAGTCAACGAACGCCTTGACCGCATTGGAATTAAGGCCTGACTGCGTAGAACCTGCGTTTATCATCCCCGACACCCTCGAGGTCGTGTTAAGGGCCTCAGCTAAGGCCTCTATCAAGGCCCTCGTCCCCCTGCTTATTCCCCTGTCTGCGTAAGCTGAAAAGCCGGACACGTAATCTAGCCCTGTCGAGAGGGCCAAATCGTCGAGTTTCTTCGCGATCCTCAACGCGTATCCCCTTTCGGGCACAGGCTCTAAGAAGTACTGAACGGGCGAAACGGCGAGCCTCTTAGTAGTTATTTTAACGCCGAACTTGTCCTCCGCGTCCTTTACTGTGCTGACGAACCTATCGGCTATTTCTTTTAAAGTCGATATCCTTTCCAGCGACCTGTCGGGGTCGTCGGACACAAACGGCAGAGTATTAACGCTTAAAGTGACCGACCTTATGTCGAGGTCTTCCTCAACGAACATGTTGAGAACTTCGACGATTTCCTCGGCCGAATACTTCATTCAGATCCTCTCCATAGCCTTGAACACGTCTATGTGATAAACGTGCACCTCTACCCCCAGTTCTTTCCCCTTCTCCTGAAGCTCTTTCCTAAGCTGGGACATCTGCACGTCTCCCGTACTTAAGTCCGCTATCATAATCATCGAGAATATTCCCCTTATTACTGTCTGGGATATATCTGTTATGTTTACGTTATGCTTCGCCAAGACGCCCGCTATTCCTGCGACTATTCCAGGCCTGTCAGACCCTATGACGACAATTACTACCTCGTCAGACAAGGCCCTTTTCCCTCAGCCAAGCCCTTATTACGTTTTCTACTTCCTTAGCTTTAGAGCCCGAGGGAGAGTGACCCATACCGTTTATCAGCTTCAGCTCGCAGTCCTTGTTCAACTCCTTTAGCTTCCTGCAAAGGGCGATGCTCTGCTCGGGCTCGACTATTTTGTCTTCAGTCCCGTGGATGAGGAGCACCTTGTCCAGCTTCTCTGCGTAATCTAACGCGCTTACCTCGATCTCTTCTTTAGGCAGAGCTCTGAGCTCCTTGAATATCCTACCCTGAATCGTGTCCTCGGGGAACCTGGAGAGGTATTCATACTGTCTCTTCCTGTCCACGGGCGCTCCAACGGCAACTACGGGCTTGCCCTTAATCGCTCCTGCTATTAGGGCAACCAAACCTCCTCTCGAGTGGCCCGCTATTAGGTCGAAGTCGTAGCTTAAGGCTATATTCACTCCTTCCCTGACCTCGAAATCGAACTCAGGGACTAAAACATCCCCCAATTCCCTGAAGGGGGTTGCAAGCCATTCCACGTTCTTCGGCGAAGATCCCCTGCCGTGCAGTACAACGACTTTCATTAGGTTATAATGAACATGTGACCCTTAACTTTGTTGCCGGAAAGCACGAGGTAGAGGGCATGAAGTATCCCAGCGTCGTACTCGCTGCCCGGATTGAAGACCATAGTCCTCCCTATCCTGTCAAATCCCCTGGACTCATGAATGTGCCCGTGAAGGCCGACGAGGGGTTGATATTTTTCTATTATTTTCCTGACGGCAAAGGAACCCACGTGAGTATATACGACCATTCCTCCCCTAATGACTGGCTTAAGATTCTCGTCAAGTAAGGGCGCGTTATCGAGGTTAGTGTTTACCGGCGGAGCGTGAAAGTTGAATATTGCCCCCTCAACATTCTTTAACTTATTCACTTCAGTTTCCAACCTCTTATACAGTTCGTCTTCTGGTAACTCCCTAGGAGTGTTCCAGGGGGTGGGGTTTACGTAGCCGTAAGAGATCATCTCGTGGCCCTTTATGTCTATTACTTCCCCTTCCGTCACCCTAAAACTTTCCGTCTGCTTAAGCACGTCGAACAAGTACTCGGGATCGTCGTTGCCCAAGTTAATGTAAATTGGAATTTTCTTTTCCTTCAACTTCTCAGAAGCAATTCTGTCCCAGCCTAGGAGGACTTCGATTATTGCCCTCTTGAAGGCCTCGTCTATAAGCTTCTTATTATTGGCCATCTCCTCGTACTCCGACTTGCTGACGATTACGTAGTAGTCTCCCCTGCTCCTTATCTCGCTTATTATTTGCTTCACGTCGGAAACCGTTTTGCCCTCGAACTCGTACTGACCGTTGCCTAGGTCTATTATAGGGTGCAGCGCCTTCCCCGTAATGTCTCCGCCTATTATCATGGCGTCGACGCCGTAAGTCAGGCCGGCGTTAATGAACTTCTTGAATACTATATCGGAGCCGTGCAAGTCAGAAGCGAAGAGGATTTTGACCTGTTGCCCCTCGTCCCCCTTCCTCTTGAAGAACATTACGTGATTAAAGACGAACCATATTATTTAAAGGCCTCTACTTCCTCTCGTGCGTCAGAACCGCTAGAACGAGGGCCACGAGAAGCATTACGCCAGCGAA
>CAYRZA010000034.1:0-7018 GCA_964428675.1 uncultured Desulfurococcales archaeon
GCTCTCGTGGTGCTCTACGCAGTCTTAGTGCTGACTTCAATGATAATGGGATGATACAGGACGAAAAAACAAGCTCACTTGCCCTTCCTCAGCAGGAAAACTACAACGACCGCCACTATTATTACGGCAACCGCTACACCTATCGCTCCTTCGAGGCCGATGTTAGGCGAGCTAATTGAAGAGGTAGTGGATGTGGACTGGGTTTGCGATGCTGTGGAGCTCGACTGCGTAGTGAAGGTAGACGTTGTGGAAGTAGATGTCGAAGTCTGAGGAGATGTAACGGTCGTTGTAGTGGTAGTATTAGACACGCCGACGCTCTCGGTGGATAAAGGCAAGGAACCCATGGCGTTCTTGACAACGAGGTAAACGCTTACGGTCGTCGCGTTCTCGGGCAACTGGAAGTACGCAACTCCGACCGATAAGGGGACCTCTTGGACCAGCTCGAAGGGCCCTCCGTTAACACTGACATATACAGAAACGTTCTCAATAACGTTCATGCTCGGCTTCGTCCAGGTTATCACGAGGTACTTCGCGCCCTGGAGGGTCTCAACGGACACTTCGTAACTCACTGGGACTGGTCCTCCCACGTAAACGCTTGTCGGTATTACGCTGGTCGAGATAGTGACGACCAATTCATTATTGGCCAAGCTATAAGATGGCGTGACGGTGAGGTAGTACACGGTGACCTGACTGCCGTTCTTAGTCATCGCTAACGGGACGCCATTAATGCTTAACGTGCCGTAATTAACCCAGGAGCCGTTGACGTTCACTAATAGGGACAACGATGAACTCAGCAGATTTCCCCCGCTCAACATGGCCTGGAAGTTAATCGAGACCGTCGAGTAAGCTATGATCCCTTGCGCCGTTAAGACTAAGGGAAGCAAGAAGCTTCGCCCTGTAAAGCTGGACGTGGTATTGCTGTAGCCTGAGGCTATTTTCAGTAGCGTAGTCCCGTTATATAAGTAGAGGTCATGAGTGCCGTTCGGATATTCAACGTATACGGTTGCGCCGTAGAGGTTCCCCGGCAATACGACCAGGGTTGCGTTGGTCGTGTTGATATTTGGCCTCACTTCAACCATTGTGCCGTTTTGGAATATTTTATAGAACTTAACTTCGGTAAATTGACTCGATGAGTTAGCGTTGAAAGCACCGAATCCCGCGAGCTTGGCCAGAAGGGTCGGCGAGACTGACAGAGCAGTAGTCGAGGCGAGGAGGTAGCCGTTGCCTTTGTAAATCAAGAACAGGTTCTCGGGTAGCGTGGCGTTGCTCACCACCTTGCCGTTACTTATGTAAATCAAGAAGTACTTGCCTCCTGCTTCTTCCACTGCATAAACTCCCTCGTCAGAGGGAAGCAAAGAAGTGATGTTGCCCTTCAGGACAAGAGACCAGGCATTCCCGTTATAGTACCACAGCTCTTCGGTTGTGGGCGTCACGTTAACTACGGTCTTATTAGACGAGTTAGTTACATTACCTATCATAGCGGAGACGTTCAGGGCAAGGACGTAGACCCCGTCACCTGTCGGGAACACCCCGACGACGAAGCGGTCTATTGGCAACGCTTTAAGTCCGCCCTGCGTTAAGAGGAAGCCCTCAGAAGTGAAGTTGAAGCGAGCACTTGTGTAGTTCTGCCCTGACTCAAGATTAAGTTGGCCCGTCACGTAAACCTCGCCCACGCTCTGACCGTAAGTGAAATAGGGAAGGGTGTACCACGCGTTTACGTTAATCGTTATCTTGTTCGGGAATAATTCCGGTGGCATATTATTACCGTTGCCGGCCTGTGCTAAGCTGACGATATTTATCGCAAGTAGCGCGAAAACTATTAACGAAATTAACACTAACTTATCTTTCATGTTGAATATTTCTTAACAACAGCTGGATAAAAACCTTCTCGGAACGGTCTCAAGGCTTTATATGGTAAGGATTCGGTTTTGTCTTCAGTGGACTGCCCAAAGCCTATAGTCATTGCTAGGGCCCTGCTCTTTTACCTCGGCTACGAGCTGAGGAGGAGCCAGGTCAGGGACTACCTTTACGTGCTTAGATCTGGTTATCCCGAATGCGACATGGACTTCCTGACCAATCTAGTCATAGAGGAGCTCGAGTCCCTGGGAGCGAAGGTCCTCAACGACTACAGGAACGAGATTGCTAAATTCGACGATGGGTACTCGGTCTCTTTCGACGGGGAGAAGGTCGTTATTACTTTTAAGGGCGAAACCGTGAAGGAGACCGACAACCTCAGGGTAAAGGAGAGGATTTACGAGCTGGTGAAAATAGCTAAGGACGGAAAAGAGCTCCTGAACCTCGTTGACTCTTTAGAAAACTATGAAAAAGAAGTTGAGGAGTTAAAGAGGATCATCAGAAATCGCGTCTATTGAACCTGTAGATGGCGAGCAGTAGCGGCACTATTATCCAGGCCAATAGGTCCGCAACTACGCCGGGAAAAGACAGGGAAGTGCTAATGAGCCCGGAGATCCCAGAAATGGTGGAGAAGATATAACCCGAAAGTCCGCCGAAGCCTATGTAGTAGAGCCAGTCGTAATTCGCAGAGCTTGAACCGAAGCCCGTTATGCTCGACTCAAATTGAAGGATTATAACGGTAAACGGTATCACGTAAAAGAGTAGCACATACGCCGTAATGGAAGCCAGAGAGAACTGCCATCCCCTGTTGACTAGCGAGGCTATCAGAAAGATGAGGGACAAGTAGGCCGTTTGAGTGAGGACTACAGCCAAGACGAAGCCCAGAATTGACAAAGGTGATAGGGCGACCCCATAAGGGGCGAGAATCGCTGCGGACTCAGCAAAAACTGCTATGCCGAACACTACAGCTACTGCTATGATAACTAGGAGCGAGGCCAGGTACCTGTTGAGAACCACCTGGTACCTCTTGATCGGCTGGGCTATGAGGAACTTCAGGCTCCCGGACTCCATCGCCCTAATGACGTTAATGAGTACGCTGTACAGCGAGACTAGAGGGAATACAGCGCTCATTAGGTTCCCCATGATCACGAAGGCCGTATAGGCGAGGGAGGCGAAGAAGCTCGGGACCGTGTCAGCGAAGGTAACGAGACTTACAGTGTTCCCTACCGCAACCTCGGCGTTGATTGCCCTCTTAGCTATTATATTAGTAGTCGCGAACCCCTGCACGCTGACGTTACTGCCCTGAACCTCCACAGCGAATTTCAGGGGCGTTACTTCTTCTCCAGTCACGTTAAAGCCGACAATGACGAGCTTCTGTGGAGCACCGTAGCTCTGACCACCCGTTGCCACTAGGACTATGTAAGCTATGGAGTTAGGGCCTATCGGTTGGCCGCCGTAGTAATTGCCGTTAGAGTAATAACTGTTTATCCCAATTACTGCGGCCTGGCCTGGAGTCACCTTAAAGTTCCCACCGTAGCTGGTGTTTATAAGGACGAGCATTGTATTCTGGGGCAACGAAACGTCTATCTTCCCTAAACCACTGTAGGTAATTACGGAGCCGTTGCTGAGCATGACTTTCGCAGTGTAGCTCACGGGGTTTCCTGACGAGTCGAAGACGTAGCCGAGGAAGTGCGTCGGAGTGGAGTAACCGATTAAGTTAACAGGAGAGGAGAAGCTTATCGAGCTAATGGCGTACTTCAGTAAGAACCCTGAGCCCACTGCACCTAATGTGAAAACAACCAGGACTGAAATCATGTAAAGCTTGCTGAACGACCTCACGAAGTCGTAGATTGCGGGCCTCATTTCACTCACCTACTATTTCGAAGAACACGTCCTCGAGGGACTTCCTCACCCAGCCCATGTTCATGAACTTCAGCCCCTTTACGGCCCTTGCTACCCCCTCCACGTCGCCGTTGAAGTCATCGATGTAAACAGTTTCCCTGACTTGCCTGGGCTTACCGAAGCTCGATAGGGAGTCCAAGGCCTTCCTGGCCTCGTCCTCGCTCACGAACATTACCATGAATGACTTCGTTGACCCTAGAGCCCTTATCTCGTCCATCGACATTACCTTGACTATCTTGCCCTTGCTGATGAACACCACTCTGTCCGCCAACGCCTCGACTTCTGAGAGGATGTGAGAAGAGAAAAGTACCGCCTTTCCTTCTTTCCTAAACTTGATCACTAAGTCGCGGAAGAACCTTATCCCCTCTGGGTCTAACCCGTTGAGAACCTCATCGAAAAAGAAGTTCTTCGGGTTATCAATCATGCTTATGGCTAAAGCTAACCTCTTCCTCATGCCCTGTGAGTACTCCCTTATCTTCTTCCTCTCATGCCCTGATAGGCCGACTTCCTCGAAGAGCTTCCTGCCCAACGAAGTAGCATCGCTCTTGCTCAGCCCCCTCATGCTGGCGACGTAAAGGAAGTAATCGAAAGCCCTCATGTCCGGGTCGAAGAAGGGGTATTCCGGAACCCAGCCCACGGTTTTCGAGGCCTTTGCCTTGTCCCTAGTTATACTGTAGCCGTCAAGGATCACGTCGCCCTTGTTCGGCACCTTAACGCCTACGGAGATCTCAATTGTCGTGGTCTTACCGGCGCCGTTCCTCCCCACGAAGCCCACCACTTCCCCGTCCCTAACCTCGAAGGAGACGGAGTCCAAAGCGAGCTTGCTGCCGTAATACTTCGTCAGCTCTCTAATTTCGATCACACTCGACTCTCCCTCGGTCTATATTTAAACGCTTTGGAGAGCGACTTAATTAGGGAACTAACAGATTTCGTAGTGATGCTCAGGGAGGACTTGGAAGTGGTTAAGGCTGAGGCAGTTTACATTGACGACGTAGAGCTGAAGAACGTCGCTTACCTCGGAGTTGTAAGGTCGAACGTGGCTAGAGGAATAATAAAGTCCATAACCCCTCCGAGCTCAGCCCTTCTATTCCTGACTTCTAAGGACGTTAAGGCCTACCTCCCCGCGAGGGACGTACCTGACGCAGTAAATATAGTCAAGATGCCCGTACTCGCGGAAAACGTAGTTAACTTCGTGGGCCAGCCGATTGCGGCCTTCGTGGTGGACGACCCTTACAAGATAGAGGACGTAATGGACGAGGTGTTCGTCGACATTGAGCCCCTGAAACCTGTGGTCACTATTGACGACGCGCTTAAGGGGGAAGAGAAGGTACACGAGAAGGGTAACGTAGCCGTTGACGCCAGGATAAGGGGAGGGGAACTGGAGCAGAAGCTGAACGCCGAGGTGGAAGTGGAGAGGGAGTTCGAGTTCAAGAGGATAGTGGCGAATCCAATGGAGCCCAAAGGAATCATTGCCCACTGGGACGGAGAGATGCTTAACGTAATAGTCTCAACGCAGTCGGCCTTCAGGGTTAAATCTGAGATGCAGGAAGTCCTGGGACTTCCTCCCGAGAAGGTAACCGTAATCTCAGCCCCTAGGGTCGGCGGGGGTTTCGGTAACAAGATCTCAGCCTACCCCGAGTACGTGCTCGCCGCAATAGCGTCTATGAAGCTTAGGAGGCCAGTGAAGTGGATGGAGACGAGGAGGGAACACCTCAACAACCCAGTCCAGGGCAGGTCGATGAGGGCCAGGCTTAAGATCCACGCTAAGAGGGACGGGACTGTACTGGGGATAAGCGGAGAAATAATAATTGACGGCGGAGCCTACATGATGGGCATTGGGCCTTACTTCCCGTATTTCATCCTAAACAACATGATATTTGGGCCTTACAAGATGAGGTTCATAGACGCCAGGGGGATGGTGGTCTATACGAATAAACCCCCTTACGGGGCTTACAGGGGTGCCGGGAGGCCTGAGGCGGCCTCTTTGCACGAAATGCTAATGGAGACTTTGGCCGAGGAACTCAAAATGGATCCCGCCGAGCTGAGGAAGAAGAACCTGATAGAGTCGGGAAAGGAATACGTATTCCCCACAGGGGTTAAGGTGGACCCTGCAGGCTACAGGGAGGTCTTCGAGAGGGCGGAGAGCCTTTACAGGAAGCTCCTCGCTGAGGGGAAGAAGGCAGTAATACTGGCGCTTCACAACCTCGTCAACGCGCCTCCAGGGGAGTACGCCAAGGTAGTTATAGGGAACGGCAAGGTCAGGGTATACGTCGGGAGCGGCCCCCACGGACAGCCCCACTGGTCTATGTACTCTAAGGTAGCTTCAGAGGCCTTAGGTGTCAGCGAGGATCAAGTGGAGGTCGTGCTCAACAGGACAGACGTGCTGAAGGAAGGCGTAGGCTCTTTTGGTAGTAGGACTGCAAACGTGGGGACGCATGCCGTTCTGACAGCAATTAACGGCCTAAAGGAGGAGCTCGAGAAGAGGGGTCTGAGCGTTAAGGAGGCCCTAGCCTCGAAGGAGGAAATAGCGTATGAGACCTTCGCTAAGGCCGATGCCTCGTTCACCCCTGGAGCAGTAGTCGCTTATGCCGATTACGACCCCGAGACTTGTCAGCCTAAGGTGAGGGAGGTTCACGTGTTCCTCGATGTAGGTAGGGCGATCATAAGGGAGGAGGTTGAGGGTCAGATAGTGGGAGGGGTAGCGCAAGGCCTGGCGCAAGTCATGTACGAGGCCATGGAGTACGACGAGCTCGGTAACCCGCTGTACATAAGCATTAACGACGAAGGAGTTCCGTATCCGACTGACGTAACCTGGAACGTCTTCGTCTATCCAATGGAGGTCTATCCAGCAAAGACCCTGGGAGGGGCCAGGGGGATAGGCGAACTCGGGACCTCAGCGGGCCTGGCCGCAGGCATTCTGGCTATTGAAAAAGCAGTGGGGAAAAAACTGAGGGAAGTCCCCGCGAGGCCGTGGGCCTTGTGCTAAGCGTTATTTAGTTTTTTGACCTATCAAGGGGCGAATGTTACTTCCTCTAGTGTTTCTGGTCAGCGGCTACGCCTTCTCCATTTACGGCAACACTCTGGTCGTAACGCAACTGATCAACGGCACTTACCTTGTGAACTTTTACTACCACTTCACGTACTTCAACATGACCCAAGTCCTGGCGGGCAACGTAACGGTCTACTATCAGCCTTACGAGCTCACCGTAGTGACCCAGCTGCCCCAGCTAATAGCGATTAAAGTGACCTCAGGGAACTTCTC
>CAYRZA010000035.1:0-6888 GCA_964428675.1 uncultured Desulfurococcales archaeon
AGCTTCAACCTCTGTTTCTCCGCCAAGTAGGCCGCCACGTGGACCTTCAGGACCTCGTCGTTGTTGGTCTCCACCGAGGGAGGAAGCAAGTCCCTCTCGAAGAACTCCCTGGGGTTCCTCAAGTAGTAGCTCTCTATTGGGTCCTCTCCCAGTACTGTGAACACGTATCCAACTCTGTCCCTCCTCCCCACCCTTCCGGCCCTCTGGAGGTACTTGGAGAAGGTCGGGGGGTTAGTGGCCATGACCACGGCGTCCAGTGTTCCTATGTCTATTCCCAATTCCAGCGTAGGGGTGGCGACCACTCCTGGCAGCGTGCCTTCCCTAAGGCCTTCCTCAACCCTCCTCCTCTCCTCCTCCCTAAGCCCGGCCCTGTGAACTGGGACGTCGACCCCGAACCTCTCCAGCATCTTGGCCATAACCTCCGCCATCTGTTGTGAGTCGACGAAGACCAAAGTCCTCAGGTTGTTCTTCATCAGCAAAGCGGCCAGGAACGCACTTATAGTCCACCTGCTGGCCCCTCCGGAGTTTACGAGGACGTGAACCGCCATCCCCTTCCTCCTCCTGCTACCCTCGACTATTACCCCGTCCTCCCCGAATAGGTCGAAGAATGTGGTCTCGGTGAAGCCTATAGTCGCGCTGGAGCCGATTATATGCCTCTCCCTGAACTCCCTTATCCTCTCAGCTAAGGCCCTCAAGTGGGACGCCAGGACTCCCTCGTAGATATGTACCTCATCGAAGACGAAATGGGAGGCCCCCCTCACGAGCCTTCTGTACCTGTCGCTTAAGGGCAGGCCCACGTGAAGCATGTCCGGGGTCGTTACGAGTATGTCGGGCGGGTTCTCTGCCATCTTCCTCCTTTCCTCTTCTGGGGTATCGCCGTCAAAGACGTTCACGTTTAAGTCCAGCCCTCTGGTCAAAGCCCTTATCCTCGAGAGCTGGTCCCTCCCGAGAGCCTTAGTGGGGTAAACTAGGACGCTCCTCTCCCCCTCTTTCAGCGCCCTATCTATGAGGGGTATTAAGAAAGCCTCGGTCTTTCCAGTCCCAGTTCCAGAGACTATCAGTACGTTCCTCCCCTGCGAGATCAATTTTATGGCATCAGCCTGAAACTTATAGAATCTAGTTATTCCCCTTCTCTTTAATGCCTCTACTAACTTCGGGTGTAGGTTGAGCTCGTCAACGCTGGGCCCAGCTTCAGGCTCTAGGTAGGTCTCCCTGTGGACCCACGCTATCTTGGCGTTGAAGTACGACAGCCTCTCCTCGATTAGGCTAAGCACTTCGTCCTCCAAGTCTCAACGTTATTAGTGAGACGCGACGACTAAAATGTTGAGTTGTGTAGCGTCAGCGGAGTCCTCCTACTGAACCCGAAGAAGTATAAAGAGGTCGAAGAGAGACTAATAGAGATACTCAGGAGGGCCGAAGACAGGGGTAGGGACAGCTTCGGAGTTGTTGCAATAGAGGAGGACGGAAACACGAGGAGCGTCAGGAGGCTGGGGAGAGTAACGGGCCAAGAGGAGCACATTAGGGGTTTACTCACCGAGAGGACAAGGGTAGTAATAGCAAATAACAGGGCAGAGCCCACGACGGAGTACGTTAGGTATAAGACCGAAAAGGACATACAGCCCTTCGAGGGGAAGAGGTTCGTCGTCACCCATAACGGCATAATCGCGAACGATTTGGAATTAGAGAAGAAGTACGAGCTGACGAGGCAGACCAGGATTGACTCGGCGATCTTGCCTCCCCTGTTGGACAAACTGTGGGACGGGACTCTGGAGGGCTTAAAGAGAGTGCTAAGCGAAGTTAGGGGAAGTTTCGCTTTAATAATTGGAGATAAGCAGAGGCCCGACAGGATCTTCCTGGCCCAGAACTTCAAGCCTATTTACATGATGTACGACCCGGAGCTCGAGGCCTTCTTCTTCACTTCCCTCGACGACTACTTCAACGTTAAGCCCACCGAAGCTAAGAACGTCACGAAGCTCGAACCCTATTCGGTAGTAGAAGTCGACGTAAACAAGGGCTTTAGGTCGCTCAGCCTCTTCCCCGAAAAGAAGAGGAAGAGGGCACTAGTAATAGCGAGCGGCGGTCTGGACTCAACCGTGGCCGCCACTAAGCTTTTGAGGGAGGGCTGGGAGGTCACCCTCTTACATTTTAACTATCGTCACAAGGCCGAGGAGAGGGAGAGGGAGGCCGTCAGGAAAATAGCCGAGTACCTCAACGTCCCCCTGATAGAAATAGATACGGACTTGTTCAGAATGATAGGTCACACTACTCTCCTTAAGGGTGAGGGAGAAATCATAAAGGACAGGAAAGGAGAGGAGGGGGCAGAGTTCGCCCACGAGTGGGTGCCAGCGAGGAACTTGATATTTTATGCGGTGGCAATAGCCATAGCCGAAGCTTACGGTTTCGACGCTGTAGCTTCTGGCATCAACCTCGAGGAGGCCGGGGCCTTCCCTGACAACGAGATGGAGTTCGTGAGGATGCTGAGCAAGGTCGCGCCATATGCGGTGGGGCCGAACAAAAGGGTGGAGATACTAATGCCCGTGGGGAACCTGGTGAAGCACGAGATAGTTAGGCTTGGAGTTGAGATAGGTGCCCCGCTTCACCTGACTTGGAGCTGTTATGAAGGAGGGCAGAAGCACTGCGGTAGATGTGGACCCTGCTACATGAGGAAGTGGGCCTTCAAGATCAACGGACTTAAGGACCCGGTGGAGTATGAGGACCCAAGCCTCTAAGTCTCTTTCCTCTTAATGTAGTGCAGGTACTTTCCTTTCCTTTCCACTTTGCCCTCCTTAATCAGCTCGGCGACGGCATCATAGACTTGTGGCGCTGGCAACCCTGTCTCCCTGAGGATGGCGTTGAAGGTCATCCACTCCTTTTGCTGGAACAGCTTCTCAACTATCTCCTTGACGTCAGTGTTCTCGCTCATTTTCTTAACATAATCTCTCGAAGCTCAGCATTTAAATTTATAATCAATGTAAAATTAAGTGTAACGTTATGATTGCTAGATATGCCCTCCTTGGCTCAGCCGTAGCGCTGGCTGTGGGCGGGTTCCTCCTTATGGGACGTGTGCCGCTCGTCTTGACGGTGGGGACTTACATTGAAGTCATCCTCCTGTTCCTGGCCTTCGCGTTATACAAAAGGAAACCCTTCAGGGTGCTCTCGCACGTTCTTAACGCCCTTCTCCTTGTTACCCTTTTCGACCCAGCTCACTTGAGGGCCTACTACGAATTCGGTAGGGACTTGTGGATCACTTCTCTGGACTTAATGTCCTTCTTGGCCTTCGGGGTCTTCCCAGCCCTATATTTTGTCTCAGTTTTGCGAAACCGATAGCTCAACGTTTTTTATTAACGCTGGAGAGTTAAAACGGAATGCCTGACGTAGTTTTGCACCCAGAGGCTAGGGTCGCCGACCTCATCGGTATACTGCTGACCCTCAACAACGTGTTCGACGGGAGCTCAGACCTGGCGGACCTTGAGGAGGAGCTGGAGGTCGACCTCGACGAACTTATGCCAATAGTTTACGCCGCTTCAGCGATGGGGTTCATAGCAGTGGGTGACGGCTATGTGGCCATAACCGACAAAGGGAAGGACTTCATAGCGGCCAGCATAGAGAAGAGGAAGGAAATGCTGAGGGAGAGCCTGAAGTCGGTCGAGCCGTTCAAGACGGCGATGGAGCTTAAGTCCTTCACTGTGGAGGAATTGCAGAGTGTCCTAGAGAAAAAGGGTTATCCGACTTACAGCGGCCCCACGGGCCTCCACGACCTCGAGGTTATACTCACGGAGTGGGGAGTTTATTCGAAGTTGTTGAAGAGGGTTGAAGACAAGTACGTCGTTAACGAGTGATCAAGCTTCGCCGGCGGAGAGGAGCTTTGCGAGGTTCTTCGGGATCCTGGCGGGCTTATAGTCCGCCTGAAAGAGCTCCCTCCTTCTCATCTCCAAAAGCTTCGGCTCCACGCCGAGGAGATCGGAGGCCTTGATCACCTTAACCCCGACAGATCTGGCGAACTCGACCACAGGCCTCAAAACGTTTTCGTAGTTCGGATCCCTTAAGACGTGGTGATCCACTACTGCCCACTGGAGTCCCTCCTTCATCATTTCCTCCATGTTCTTTATTTCCCTCTCCAAATCCTCCTCGCTCAAGGCCCTCCCCAAGAGGTAGCTGAGAGGCCCGTCTATTATGAGCCAGTTGGGCTTAACCTCCTTCGTGAACTTCAGGTGTTCTTCCCTAGGTGCCCCCTCTATGTCTGAGGTGAAGAGCACCGTTCCGTCCTTATCCGTTACGGCCACCTGGATCACGTAGCCCAACCTCTCGTCGTTCCCGTGAGGAACTGCGTGGGACACCCTGATCCTAGTGGAGCCGAAAGAGAACTCCTTCCCGTCGCCCACCTCTATGGCTTTCGGCAGGCCGCTTATTGCCTTCAGGAACCTGGGGGCACGCTTGAACTTCTGGCTCGGGTTTATCATGTTCTGTGGGTCCTTGATTATCACGAACTTGTCCTTGTAAATAGTGTTCGGGACAACCCACCCTGGGTCGTGGTGGTCGTAGTGATAATGCGTCACTATTATCACGTCAACGTCCTCAGCGGCTTTGACTATTTTCTGCGCGACCTCCATCAACGCGTTGACCTCGAGCTCATGGGGAGGCAAACCGAACCTCCTGGGGGCTAAGGAAACCGCTGGGTCGACGAGGATCCTCACGTCCTTGGTCTCGACCAGTGTTGCCTGGGACCTCACGCCGAGGCTCTCGAAGCCCAGTGGGACTATCTCCAATCAGTGCACCGCCCTAATTTAAAGCCTTAAACTTATTAACTCTATTAACTCCCTCCTCAGACTGTCCTTAGTCAGCGAGTAGTCCTTAAGCATTAGGATCATCCCGTAATTCGTCCTCCTCTCCCTCAGCTTACCGAAGCCGTAAACGGCGAGCCCAGAAGCGGTGGTCAGGTGGAACGGGTCGTCGAGGGAGAAGATCAGGAACTTGCCTATTCCCTTCAGAATCTCTCCTTTCTTCTCTTCGTCTCCTAAGAGGTACTTCATTTAGGTCATTGAAAGGCTTTCCTTTCGGGGCTTTTAGGGGATAAGGCCTTATCAATGCCTCTAGCGTCGTCATTCGGATGTCGGTGTTACCGCTAGGAAACGATTTAATATTCTTCAGGCCGAATAGTTGCCGTAAAACAATATGATCGAGTTGCTATTGACATCAGTAGGACTCTTGGTCGCCAATTGGGGCCTTTACAACAGCGCCTTAGGTTTCATAGGACTCCTCTTCGACTCCAGGAAGGTCCCGAGGAGCGACGGCGTGACCTTCAGCATTGTAGTGCCAGTTAAGAACGAGGAGAGAGTTCTACCCAGGCTTCTTGACAGATTGGTAAGCCAGCAGTACGACAAGTCGAAATACGAGATAATAGTCGTTGAGGACTCTTCCACCGACGGCACGCTTGAGGTTTGCAGGAAGTATGAGAGGTCTTACCCTAACGTCAAGTGCCTGAGCTTACCCAAGCCGAACGTAGTGAACGGAAAGGCGAGGGGCATAAACGTGGCCCTGAAGGTCGCCAGGGGAGAGGTCATAGGGATATTCGATGCTGATTCCGTTCCGTCCCTCGACGTGCTTCCGATAGTGGCCTCGCTCTTCGCTAAGGGTAGCGTCGCGGTTCAGGTGAAGCTTCAACCAATCAACGTCAGGGAGAGCTTGATAGCGAGGCTCGCCTCGCTGGAGGAACTGCTGTACGAGTACAGCCTTATAGGCCGTAGCAGGCTAGGCCTGTTCGTTAGCCTGGAAGGTACTGGAAGCTTCATAAGGAAGGACGTCCTCGAGTCGTTGGGAGGGTTCGAAGAGTATGCCCTAACTGAAGACCTGGCCCTCTCGATAAAGCTTTACCTCAACGGCATGAAGGTTGACTATGTAACTGAGGCCGTGGTCTGGAGGGAGGTCCCGCCGAAGCTCTCGTGGCTGGTCAAGCAGAGGCTTAGGTGGTACAGGGGACACCTCGAGCTGGTGAGGAGAACAATCAAGGTCAAGGGCTTCCGATTGTCTTATAGGGCTATCGACGGTTACATGATCGTCCTCAGCCCCGTTATTGTTAGCCTCTACCCGATAGGCTTCCTCCTGGCGTTTTACTTAAATTACTGGCCTGTACTCTACGCTTCCACGCTCCTCTCCTTCTCCACGCTCGTTTCGTTCCTCCTGACGCTCGCGATTACCAGGAGGCACATGATAGAGACTTGGTTCGCGATGATCACACCCGTGCTGGTCAACCTTATAGTGGGCCTCAACGTTTTGGCCGTTGTAGTTCACCTACTGGGCCTGAGGAGGGAGTGGGTTAAAACTGAGAGGTCGGGTGTCGTCTTTGATCGTAGAGGAGTTGTTTAAGTATAAGATCCAGGAGTCCAAGAAGTACGTAAGGGGAGAGAACGAGGTATATGTGACAGACCTAATAAGGTGTCCGCTCAAGGCCAGGTACGAGACGCTCTACCCCGAACTCAAGGAGGCCGAGAACTACTCCCCTGCAGGAATCCTTGGGGACTTAGTCCACAGGGGCCTCGAGGCGTTCCTTAAGGAGAGGTTCAACGCCGAGACCGAAGTCGAAGGAGCGAAGACCGTTGAGGTGGACGGAAGGGCTATATCTATTAAGGGGAGGGCAGATGCGATAACTCAGGATCACGTTATTGAAATAAAGACCTCTAGGGCCGATAAGGGGCTTCCTCACGAGCACCACGTGCTCCAGCTCAGGCTCTACCTCTGGCTCTTCAACAGGAAGAAAGGCATCCTGCTCTACGTTACTCCCGACAGGGTTACGGAATACGAGGTTTCCGATCCTCCCGACGACGCCGAGGTCATGAGGCACCTGGACGACTTCCTGAAGCTCAGGTATGCCCCTAAGTTCAGATGGGAGTG
>CAYRZA010000036.1:0-6735 GCA_964428675.1 uncultured Desulfurococcales archaeon
CGGTTAAAAGCCCGCCGCTCTACCTGGCTGAGCTACGGGCCCACGATAAAAGTAATTTGCAGGCCTTAAAGAGTTTTCAGGGTAAGACGACGGACTTAAAGTCTGGATCCAGCTCGACGTTGATGACTTTGACTCCGTCCACGCTTTCGTTTAGTACGCTTACCAGCTCGCCGAAACTCCTCACTGTAATAGCTCCGAAAGACTTCTCTAAGTACTCCTCATGGTAATCAACGTTACCTCCTCTCCCTATGGAGGGCACGTCGCTCTTGTAGGTGTCTAAGTAAGTAGCTCCTCCATCGTTCATAACTAATACCTTCCCCTTGCCATGCTTTAACGCGTACACGAGCAGTTCACCGTTCCTCATGACTCCCTCAAGCGTCGTGATCCCCACAGCTTTAGGGTCGCTAGAGTTCACAATTCCCCCAATAGCTATGCTCTTCACGAAAGCAGTCTCGCTGGTGATCCACTGGAACGGCCTCTCTATTGGCAATCTTATGAAGTCGTAGGTCGTTGAGTCCAAATCTACGAATACCGTGCTGTAGCCAGCATCGAGTAATGCATAAACCACGTCAATCGGCCATAGGCCGCTGTGCGGTTCTGCTTTCGGTGACTTCTTATAAGCGAAGACCTCCCCTTTACTTCCCCTGTCAACGGGCTCCTTGACCTTACTCTTGACGTTGGCGATTACCTCTTTTAGGAAGAGGTCTGCGTCCGCGACAGCTGGGACTTGCGGGACGAAGACTTTGCTTATGTCCTCCCCTTCTATGTTGTTGTGTACAACGTATCCCCTGAACTTGAAGCTCCACCCCCCAGTAGAGGCCTGGGTGAACCTAGTGCCGAGAGCGAGTATTACGTCAGCGTTGTCCAGGAAATGAGTCGCACTCTCTGTCGCGAAAAGCCCTAGGCCCTCCCCTGCGAACAGCGGGTGGCTGGACGGCAAGGCGCCTTTTCCCCTTATCGTTGTTATTACGGGTATGTCGAGGATCTCAGCCAGCTCCCTAAGGCTGTCCCAGGCCCTAGCGGAAAGCACGCCATAGCCGGCGACGATCACGGGCCTTTTTGAATTGACCAATAATTCAGCGACCTTTGCCGCTGTCGCCTTGTCAGGAGTTCTCTTCTCAACCTTCTGGGGGACGCTAGCCAGCGGGTATGCCTTAAGCCTGAAGAGATCCTCCGCAATCTCGACGTAGACCGGTCTAGGCCTGTTACTCAAAGCGTCTTTCCAGGCCCTCTCGAGTACTTCAGTCGTTTCTTCTATAGTCACTATTCTTTCCCTAGATTTCACAAAAGGTGAGACCGCGGAGTATACGTCGTCTGGGCTCCTGAGCTCACCGATCCTTGCCCTACCGGTGTCCCTGTATGACCTCAGGGTGGCTACGATCATCAAGGGGACTGAGTCACTATAGGCCTGAGCTATTACATCTAGACCGTCTAGCACTCTAGATCCTGGAGTAATAATGGCAACACCTAGTTCGTTAGTCGCCCTGGCGAACGAGTCGGCTAACGCTATTGCACCTCTAGGTGAGAAAGCCTCGACTGACTGTATTTTATACTCTTTAAGCCTGACCTTCAGGAAGTCGGGGACCCCAGGGGAAAGGAAGACCTTACTGACCTTGAGCTCGTGGAAAACGAAAGCGATGGCCTCATCTCCCGTCATTTCCTTATCGACGGTCTCCTTCTTCCTCTGAGGCGGATGAGCCACACTCTAGCACACATTGAGTTAGTTAATAAGCTATCTTAAGCGGGGAAGCCGCCGCCGGGACTTGAACCCGGGACCTGCGGGTTTCAGCTACACTCTGCGGCCCGCCGCTCTACCATGCTGAGCTACGGCGGCAATCGAGATATAGGCGTTTAAAAATAAATGCTTTGACTTCCATGTGCTCACGTGATACCTTTCACAAGAGTCGGTGAAGTGCTCGAAACGATTAGACAAAACTTAGGTGAATTCGTGATAATAGGCGACACGGTAATTGATTTGCAACTGAACAAGAAGGGAACGGAAAGCGACGTCGACCTCTTCCCCCTAGAAGTCAGCTCTTTCGCCGAGGAGGATAAGATTAGGGAGTTCGCCTACTCGCAGGGCTGGGACTACGGCAAGACGCCCATAGACACGCCGAGGGTCATAGTGTCAACAGATGAAGGGGAGCTACAGATCGACTTTTACGACAACATCCAGGACTTCTACGTTCCCCAAGTGGTTCTGGAGTCCGCAGTATTGGAAAGGATAGGCAAGAGCAAGTTCAAAGTGGTTAGACTAGAGGACTACATACTCTTAAAGCTGAACGCGTATAGGGAAGAAGACGAGGACGAAATTAGGGGCGTCGTAGAGCTAATAGCCGAAGGAAAGCTGAAAATAGACAAGCAATACTTACTATCCCACGTGGACGCCTTTGAGGAAAACGCAAAGAGCATACACGAGAGACTTAAAAGCGTGGGACTTATAGTAGAATGATCAGCCTTTCTTCTGCGGTAGCTCTTTCTTCTTAGGCCTCAAGTTCGTGCTGTGACACCTCCTGCACTTCGTAGCCCTTATTGAGTTCAAGGCCCCACAGTTCCTGCAGACCTTCTTTAGGAAGACCCTCTCCTGGACTATTCTCAGTTTCTCAGGATCCGTGAGCGGCATATTTAAATCGCCCGGAATCTGTTGAAAGTCAGATTCATATAAAAGTAACGCCCTCTTGGGGTGTAGTCGTACAATGAAAATACCGCTTGACTACATTTGTGTCAAGACCGGCAGTCTTTGTAATAGGTGTCAGTCGATTGTCGACAGCGGACAAGTAGAGCCTTTCGAGGTTGACGTGATGAGAGCCCTCATTGACATCGAGGAGAGCCAGGTCAAGGAGCTCAAGGACTCGGTATACCATAAGTCCTTCAAAGTAGACGAGAAGCTGCTCATCATAATCGTCTCCAGCGGACCTAAAATGACCCCTCAGCTTTGGATAAAAGTAGCGAAGATTTTGCAGGAGAGGTTTAACATAAAGGTAAGGATACTAGAGAAGACTTCGAACATAAAGGACTCGGCCGTCAGGCTCCTCTCGCCTGCCAAGATTCTTGGCGTGAACACCGTATGGCTACCTGACGGCAGCGTGCAGTACATCGTAAGGGTGCCAAGGAATGAGAAAAGATTCCTACCAGCGAGCCCAATAGAGTTGGAAGACGCGCTTTCGAAGATCCACTCGACCAACGTGAGGATAAAGGTTGAGGACTAAGTGAAGAGGAGAGGGTCAGTTCTAAGTATTTCCCTGAGGACTACCGTCGCGTACATCCCCCTGTCCAATGCGAAAGACACCGTTTTGTTGTGAATTCTTATACCCCTAACTTCCATGAACTTCTTTCGCTTCAAAGTACCGACTTTCACCTTCAACTCATCAACGTTCAGGTCGTGAACTCCTTCGGACACCATTACTTCTCTACACACCCCATCGCTCCGGTCAAGCCTCGCCGGAACCTCGATGAACTCAGCGCTCTCGTCGGCACTCTCCGAAAGGCACCTGTTGAATAGGTAGGACTGGAAGGCCTCAACGTAAAAGCTCAACGGGATCTTAGATGCCTTCAGGGCGTGGAAACAGCTACCAGTATTAATTAATGCTTTCAGGACGGCCCTTTCCTGGTAGAACTTCTTCGGAATTTTCTCTAATGCCTCTTCGTACTTCCCCTTATCGTAGAGGGTCCTGAACTCCCTCGCCTGCTTGCCCTCGTATGGAAACGGCTTCCCCACAATGTAATCGACTGCCGCACACCAGTCCCTCAGGACCAACATCTTACCGACCACGTGAGTGATGGGCCTTCTGGTGCCGAACCTCTGGTAGCCAATAAATGCGGGAAGCTTCCTTACCTCAGCGATTTTAGATACTCTCCTTTCCAGTTCTTTCACTAAATCATCGCCGACATCCAAGGTTATCTCGAAAATATTACCAGTATGATTGTATTTATTTTTAATAAAACCTAAAAATTTTATCCTGATTTTGTCGTCTTCCCACTCCTTTACCTGGGGCTCTTCGCCGAACGTATCTATATAGATTAATTGGTATGTAATTGCATTAGCGTCTTTCATTCCAGCGTAGTTCACCTTCCTTTTCAAGACAGCCTGAAGCCGAGAGATAGCGGCGAAGTGGTCTATCCCTTTTTTCTCGAGCAGATAAACGGCAAATCTCCCAGAATTACTACCTCGAAACTCCGTGCACGGCTTCCAGTCGACCTCCTCGTAAACTACAAATCCTTCAGGCCTCTTAATCGTCGCGTCTATCCTGTCCCAGGGCTCCTTGATGTAATAAGTCTCCATGCCGAGAAGGAGGTCTATATAAGGAGGAGTTAGAGTAATTTCAGGTCACCTGTTATCTTGTCTATAACTTCTGAAGGGCCGGGTCCTATGCCTAGGCAGGTCACCGTTCCGGGCTCAACTTGCGTCTTACCAGCATCTATTATTAACGAGGTCGGGAGCCCTTGCCTTTCCGCCATTTCTTTCCTCCTCATGAGCTCGTCTAGGCTATTGACCTTCACCACTATCTTGGGCTGTCCCTGCGCGAGCCACTCATCGAACCACTCCTTCCACTTCTTGTTATTAGAGCCTTGAATTTCTAGAACTAATGAAACGGCTGCATGTGCAACTTGAGCAGCCACTTTCCCTTTGCCCATGTCCAAGTCGCTCCTCACGACGATAACCATCTTCACTGGCAAGACAATTTTTAATTAGTCAGAAACCTTAAGTGGCTAAGCATGTCCCTATCGTTCAGGCTGAGCCTGAGGGAAGAAGTTGAAGTGCCGGTTTGCTCAAGTTGCGGAAAGCTATTACACCCAAAGGAGAAGGGAGTGCAGTTTTACTGCCCCAACTGCGGCGAAGTGCTAATAATAAGGTGCAAAAGCTGTAGGAAGGGTGTAGTGACTTACGTTTGTCCTAAGTGCGGGTTTGAAGGGCCTTGAGGTGGTAAGATGCCTAAAGCTGGCAAACTGTTGGCAGTGGTAAAGGTGTTCCCCGAGAGCGACGAGGTGAATTTAGATCAGCTACTTCAAGAAATAAGTAATAAGTTGCCGAAGGACAGGTACACCATCGTAAAGACTGACCAAGAGCCTATAGCTTTCGGCCTGAAGGCTCTAGTACTGTTCGTACAGATGCCTGAAGACTTGGAAGGCGGAACGGACGAAATAGAGAGCATGATAAGCGAGATCCCTGGAGTGAGTCATGCGGAGGTCGAAAACGTAACAAGGCTTTCGCTTTAAACGCTTTATGAAAACTCTTTTAGTTCATGAGCAGTAAAAATGAAGGAGATCTGTTTTGAGTTACGGTTCTGAGATTCAGCCCAGGAAGGAACTGGTTCTTAGGGTTGTCGAAGCTAAACAGAAGGACGTAGGAAGGGGTAAGGTCAGGATAGACATAGATCTCATGTCCCAAATAGGAGTGGCCCCCGGTGAGGTAGTTGAGATAGAGGGCACGAGAAAGACTGCAGCAATAGCTTGGCCTTTGAGCCCAGAGGACATCACGTCAGAGGGCGACAGGAACATAATTAGGATGGACGGGATAACTAGGAAAAACGCTGGTGTTTCTATAGGAGATAAAGTAATAGTTAGGAAAGCGATTGTCAAGCCGGCCTCTTACGTTAAGCTAGCCCCTTCGAACTTCACCATAACCGTAGACCCTGGGTTCGTCTCCTATGTTAAGAAGAAGCTCAAGGACATGCCGCTGGTTGAGGGCGATACCGTTCTCATTCCAGTCCTCGGTCAGGCTATCCCGTTCACCGTAGCTCAGGTGAAGCCGAGCGGAATAGTGATAGTGACCGACGAGACGGCTCTGACGATCTCCGACAAGCCAGTAGAGCAGAGCAAGTACCCGAGGGTTACCTACGAGGACATAGGTGGCATGAAGCACGTAATTGAGAAGATTAGAGAGTTAGTCGAACTGCCGCTAAAGCACCCCGAGCTCTTCAGGAGGCTGGGCATAGAACCGCCCAAGGGCATACTGCTCTACGGTCCCCCTGGAGTTGGGAAGACCCTGCTCGCGAAAGCTGTGGCCAACGAGACTGAGGCCTACTTCACCTCCATTAACGGCCCAGAGATAATGAGTAAGTTCTACGGCGAGAGCGAGCAGAGGCTGAGGGAGATCTTCGAGGACGCGAAGAAGCACGCTCCAGCAATAATATTCATAGACGAGATCGACGCCATCGCGCCTAAGAGGGACGAAGTGATCGGAGAAGTGGAGAGAAGGGTCGTGGCGCAGCTACTGACCTTGATGGACGGTCTTGAGAGCAGGGGCAACATAATAGTAATAGCTGCTACGAACAGGCCGAACGCCATCGACCCCGCCTTGAGGAGGCCAGGTAGATTCGACAGGGAGATAGAGATTCCACTGCCGGACAAGCAGGGTAGACTAGAGATTTTGCAAATCCACACGAGGAACATGCCGTTAGCTAAGGACGTAAACCTACAGAAGCTGGCTGAGATAACTCACGGATATACAGGAGCAGATCTGGCAGCCCTGGTGAGGGAAGCGGCAATGAACGCCCTAAGGAGATACCTGCCTAAGATCGACCTGAACCAGGACAAGATTCCGCCCGAAATACTCGACGAAATGGTAGTCACTATGGACGACTTCATGAAGGCGTTTAAGGACATTGTGCCCAGCGGTCTCAGGGAGATTTACGTTGAGGTGCCAGAGGTAAGGTGGGTTGACATAGGAGGCCTTGAGGATGTGAAGGAGGAACTGAGGGAGATAGTGGAGTACCCGCTGAAGTACAGGGACGC
>CAYRZA010000037.1:0-6725 GCA_964428675.1 uncultured Desulfurococcales archaeon
GTGAAGAGCCCCTCATTTACGACGATACCAGAAGCCCCTACTAGCGAGTAAAGGAATAGCCTCCTAATGAGGTCTAATGACGGCAAGACCCCCGTATCAAACCAGCAAATTTGTCTATATAAAATTTTCCATAACTAAAACCCTGTACAAATCCTCGAACCCAGGCCTCACCGCGACCCTAGCCCACGTCTTAGGGAAGTTCGTGAAACCCCTGTGGTCCCTTAAGTAAAAGCCCTTTTGAAGGATTTTCCTGTTCACCAGCTCCGAGTCCTCCTTGAGCTCGACGACTATGTAAGGGGCCTTCGAAGGGAGCGAGGGGAACAGTGAGGACATTTTCGCCCTCAGCTCCTCAACCACCCCTCTTGACCTCTGCAGGAACGAGTTCACCGCGTTGTAGTCAACGTTAGAGAACACGTAATAAGCGACGGAGTTCACCCTCCAAGGAGGCAGGGGGCTCAAGAAGTCCCAGTGCTTCCTATGAACCGCGTAGCCGAACCTCAACCCTGGAAGCGCTAGGGACTTAGTGAAGCTCCTGAGGACTATTAGGTTATCATAGCTCTCGGTCAGGTCAACGTAGCTCTCGCAGGAGGAAAGCTCCACGAACGACTCGTCGAGTATTAAGAGGCCTCCCGACGAGAGGAACTTGACCACCTCATCTCTTTCTATGCATGCCCCAGTTGGGTTGACAGGGTGTGAGGTGATTACGCATTTTCCTCTAAGCTTGTAGTCCCAGTTATCCCCCCTGAGCTCAGCATTATATGACTCGGCCCTCGGGTACTCGGAGTAGTTCGGTTCGGGCACTGAGCAAGGAGGGAGCAGAGAGATTATCTCGCTTGCCCCGTTAGCTACAGTTACGTTAACGCCTGAAAGGTGTAAGTAATCCATTAGCCTGTCCTCTAAGTAGGAATAGTCGTTGGGCGGGTAGTACTTGTAGACCTGGAGATCTATCGACTCGCGTATTAGATCCTCCACGAAGTCCGGAGTGCCCAAAGGGTTGACGTTGAAGCTGAAGTCGTTGATCCCCCTTATCCTCCCCTTGTCCCAAGCTAAGCTACCGTGGAACTTCATGTGATGCCCCTCAGGTAGGCCTCAACTAACCTCTTCTCAGCCCTCCTCAGTAGCTCAGTCGTGGTAGAAACGCTCAGGCCGAGCCTCTCTGCCACTTCTCTTATTCCGACCCTTCTGGGGAAGTCGTAGTAGCCCATCGAGTAGGCGACCCTAATAGCTTCAAACTGTTTCTGCGTCAAGCCGGCGTTCGGTTTAAGCCTTATGACCTTGACCACCTTAACGCTGACCCCCACGTCTAACAAGGACCTAATGAGATCCTTCATTTCCGACTTATGTATCAGGTAAAGCGTCACGAGGAACTCAGTGGGAGTGAGGTGAGCGGAAACGAGGTGGTACTTCGAGAGTACCGCGAAAAGGGGGTCCTCGGACTCTATGTATCCCACGAAGATATTGTCCTGATTGTTCACTTTGCCCCTTAAGCTACTTATAACGCTCGGATCCCCCTTAAATTCAACCATCAAATAGAATTTTTTTCCTTCTTTATGTCTTCTGATTCCGAAGATCCTCAAGTAGTTTTTCGACCAATCATATCCTTCAAAATCCGACGGTATTCTAGTAGAAATTACAGTGAGAAATAACATCCCGAAAATATTCGGGGTTTGAAATATTTATGACTACTTGTCAAGGTACACTCGACCCGTCATGGGCATCGACCCCAATTACAGGCAAAACAGACCAGTTGTAAGTGAGCATGCAGGCCATAAGGTGTACGGCCCTGTGGAGCCACCAACGAAGCTAGGAATTCACGGTACTATAGTCGGAGTGGACTTCGACATATGCATTGCCGACGGCGCCTGCATTAACGCCTGCCCAGTTAACGTCTTCCAATGGTACGATACCCCTGGCCATCCGGCTTCAGAGAAGAAGGCAGACCCAGTCAACGAGCAGGCCTGTATATTCTGCATGGCGTGCGTCAACGTGTGCCCTGTGGCGGCAATTGACGTTAAGCCACCGTGATTTTTCCTCATTTTTTTCTAGTGAAGTTATTTAACTGTACAAATCCAATAATGTTTTTTGATGCTTGAAGAACTCTCATTAAAAGGCAGAGGAGGACAAGGAGTAGTAACTGCGGGAGAACTGATCGTTTCTGCAGCAGTGAAGCAGGGCTTTTACGCCCAGTCGATACCGTTCTACGGCGGGGAGAGAAGGGGAGCGCCAGTAACCAGCGACGTTAGGATCTCTGATGAACCCATATTGTTTCACAGCCACGTATACAACCCAGATATTGTGGCAGTGTTCGACTCTAGCCTATTACACATCGTCAACGTGACCGAGAATATAAAGCCTGAAGGAGTCGTAATAGTCAACAGCAAGCAACCGCTAAAGGTGGGGCCACATACTTACGTTGTTGACGCAACTGAAATAGCGAAAGAGTTGGGCCTGGTGATCGCCGGCTGGCCTGTAGTTAACACTGCCATGGCAGGAGCGATAGCTAACGTCACCAGGACGATTTCCTTGGACGACCTGGAGGAGGCGATTAAGGAGACATTCGAAGGCAAACTGGGCGAGCTTAACGCCGAGGCTGCTTACAGAGGATACAAGGAGGTGAGAAGAGTTGATTGAATTGCCCGAATACACAGTGCCAATAGCCAGGCCCAAGGTGGGGTCTGCAGGGAAGACAGGGGCCTGGAGGACCTCTAGGCCGGTCATAGACTACCAGAAGTGCACTAAGTGCAGACTATGCGTAATCTATTGCGTCGAGAGCACCATAGACCTAATGCCAGACATGTACCCCAAGATAGACTACGAGTATTGCAAAGGGTGCGGGGTCTGTTCGACGGTCTGTCCTCAAGAGGCAATAGTCATGGAGCCGGAGGTGAAGTGAGTGCAGGTGGTTAAAGCTAGGCAAACCCTGGCACTAGTTGGGAACCACGCTGTGGCCTTCGCGGTCAAGCAGGCTAAGCCCCAAGTGCTTGCTGTTTTCCCAATAACTCCGCAGACCACGATGCTAGAGAAGTTAGCAGAGTACATAGCCAAAGGCGAGCTGAAGGCGGAGCTTGTCAAAATTGAGAGCGAGCATTCAGCAATGGCAGTGATTTTCGGAGCCGCCCTAGCTGGGGCTAGGGTGTTCACGGCAACCGCTTCTCAGGGTTTGTTATACATGGGCGAGGTGATCTATTGGGCAGGTGGGGCTAGGGTTCCCTTGGTCGCCGCAGTAGCGACGAGGGCTATAGCCGCCCCTTGGTCAATACTTGACGACCATCAGGACTTCGTCAGTAAGAGGGACGCAATTTGGGTGCAGTTAATGGCGGAAAACGTGCAGGAGGCCTACGACCTGACTCTGCAGGCCTTCAGGATTTCTGAACATCCAGACCTCTCGCTACCCGTAATGATGGGCTTCGATGGGTTCATCCTAACGCATACTATGGAGAGGGTCGAGGTACTTACCGATGAGGAAGTAGACTCCTTCTTACCGCCGAGAAAGTTCAATCTAATAGACTTCAACGACCCTGTTGCTATAGGTCAAGTCGCAGACTCGACGGAATACATCAAGTACAGGTACAACGCGATGAAGGCTATGGAGACCGCTAAGGGAGTTATTGAGGAGGTCGCGAAGGAGTACAGCAAGATCTCGGGTAGGCAAGTCCCAGGCCTAGTTGAGTGCTTCATGTGCGACGACGCCGAATATGCGATAATAGCCATGGGGGCCTGGTCTGGAGACGCTAAGGAGGCAGTAAAGGAGCTGAGAAAGGAAGGGCTGAAAGTAGGTGTAATAAGGATAAGGTCCTTCAGGCCTTTCCCCAAGGAAGAGTTGAGGAAGCTAGTTGAGAACAAGAAGGGATTATTAGTGATGGACAGAGCTTATTCCTTCGGCTCGGGAGGAGTATTAAGTATAGAAATTAAGAACGCAATTTACGGCCTCCAGGTGCCGGTGAGTACTTTGGTCGCCGGGCTCGGGGGGCAAGAAGTGAAGCATCAGGTGATAAAGGACTTCGCTAAGAAGCTCGTAGAAGGCTCGATGCCCGAGGAGGTTTGGTTGTTATGAGCGAGCTCAGACTTAATAAGAGCTTCCTGAGGGGGAACGCCGCCTGTCCGGGATGTCCAATACCTAAGGAGCTAGACGTGCTGATCAGCGTGATGGGACCTAGAACCGTACTCGTAGTGCCGGCCTCATGCACTTCAGTGATCTTAGGAGACACCAGAGGGACTCCCTCAACTGTCCCTGTGGTGCATTCCCCCATGGCGGCGGCGGCTGCAATAGCGTCAGGCATAGAGAGGGCGTTGAGGTTGAGGGGAGAGAAGGACTTTAACGTTGTGGTCTGGGCAGGTGATGGCGCAACAGGGGACATAGGCTTCGCGACGCTGAGCGGTGCCGCTGAGAGGAACGAGAACATACTTTACGTGTGTTACGACAACGAGGCCTTCATGAATACGGGAATTCAGAGGTCTTCCCTGACCCCTTACGGCGCCTGGACTACTACGACGCCAGAAGGTAAGAGGGAGTTCAAGAAGCCGTTGCCGTTAGTGATCGCGGAGCACAGAGTGCCTTACGTGGCGACAGCGTCGATTGGTTATATATTCGACTACGAGCAGAAGCTCAAGAAGGCGAAGGAGATTAAGGGGTTCAGGTACGTCCACTTACTCTCCCCTTGTCCGCCAGGCTGGCGCTACGACTCTTCACTGACAATAGAGATTGCTAAGCTAGCAGTAGATACCGGCATTTGGCCCCTGTTCGAAGTAGAGAACGGTGAGTTCAGGTTGACAGGCGTTAGCAGGACTTTACTCGACAAGTCCAGGAGGAAACCGGTAGAGGCTTACTTGAAGCTCCAAGGCAGGTTCAAGAACCTAACCCAGGAGGACATAAATAGGATTCAGCAAATGGTAGACGAGATGTGGGAGGATATAAAGGCTAGAGTTAAGAAATGATTATGTAAGTACTTTCAGTATTTCTTTTTCCAGGAACTTATAAGGTCTGGTTCTCAGAATTCCTCGCAGTGGCGAGTAGTAAACCCTGAGCTTTATAAGGCTGAGGAACATCAAGATCACGACCTTTAACAGCTTTTTAGATATCTTGCTGTTTGATTCGTCATGCAAATAATCGGCCTCGACCTCCTTTATCTTGAGCCCCCTCCTCTTAAAGGCGTAAATCAAATTCACATCGATAAGTAGGTCGTTTATTACCAACTCGTTAAGGACTTCTTTCGCCTTATCAGCCCTCATGACCTTTACCCCTGCTTGAAAGTCACTTATTCCGAAAAGGGAAGGGAAGAACAGCTTAACGAGCGCCTTGAATCCCTTATGTAATAACAGCCTAATCCTGGTTATCTTAACGAACTTCCTCTTGACTATTACTAGGTCGGCGTCGTCTATACTTAGGAGTAGCCTTAAGTTGTCCAGGCTTACCGGCAGGTCAGCGTCGATCACTACTATTTTCATTGACGCGTTAGCGAGCTCTATGCCTTTCTTTATCGCGCCGCCCTTACCGAGCCTACTATCCGCAACGTAGACCTCGCACTTCGGAAATTTCTTAACTATTTGTGGAGTCCGGTCGTTTCCCTCGAAGACCACTAGCACCCTTTTTACCTCACTGAGATCGACGAGAGCAGCTAAAGTCCTGCCTATCCTCTTCTCCTCGTTATACGCTGGGATTATCACTTCTACTTGTCGACCTTCACGCGTTAGAGTACTCGACTGATCCGACAATACATTATGGAACTCTGTTGGCTAAATATAAGCTTTGGCTTTCGCCTTTTATAGGAATACACATCAAGCAAAAGTAACGATGAGCATAAACATATACGGTTCTCACGTACATGACGTTGTTAGTGTAGAAGACATAATTAAGAACGGAGAGGGCCTCGAAAACGCTATAGAGGAAGTTTACAATTGCGTCTCTTCAGGTTTCTGTAAGCTTGAAGACGTAAGGAAATACCTCTACGGCAGTCCTGACGAAAGGGTCGTAGCTGTAGCAGTCTTAAGGGCTTTCGGTGAAGACATTCCGTCGGACGTCCTCACTTCGCTCTACCGACTCGGCGGAAACTACGCAATCTTCGCTATGGAAGTGGCTAAGGAATTGCTTGAGGATAAAATCAAACGAGCTTAGAAATCAATTCCTTTATCCACTCCGGTTTTTCGCCCTTATATTGATCCTCGAACGCCCTTATGTAGGGCGTCGGATCCTTGCCCTCGAGCTTCGTAAGCACGGCGAATATTAACGATGCGTTCCAGAATAGCTTTGAATCTATCTCTAGGTGTTTCCTGAGTTCGTCCGCCTCTTCTTTGAATTTCATTATTTTAGTTAGGTCTTCCACGCCCAAAAGATGGTACTTCTTTTCCCTGACGAGCCTCTTCACCAGGGAGGAAACGATGGCCCTCCTCACCTCGTCGTTGTCTATCCTGTCGGCGAAGTTCAGGATTAAGCTTACATCGTAAGAGGTGAGCCTCTCGACCCTCTCTATTATGAGGGGCGAGTAAACCGCGACCTCCTTGACCCCCTTAGCCATTAACCTCAGGAACTCCTGATAAAGCCCAGTGGAATGCACTGCGTCCACAAATAAGGGAACTAGAGGGGACAAACAATCGGTGTAAGCCCTTGCGAAGACTTTGACAGCGACGGGGGAGTTCTTTTCGAGGCCCACGGAAAGCCTCTCGTGGAGAGTTTGACAGTCGATCAAACCTCTCTTAAGGCCCTCTGAAATTATCTCGGAAACGGAATC
>CAYRZA010000038.1:0-1914 GCA_964428675.1 uncultured Desulfurococcales archaeon
TATTCATACCTTCTTCCCCTCATCTTGCCTTTACCTGACCTGATTCCTTTGCTTTCCTTCACTCTTTCGAGCTCCTCTTCAAGGCCTAAAGTTACCAAAGCGTCGTAGACGCTCGAAGTCGTGTTAAGGTTCTCGAAGTCGTCCACCACAACGATGGGAACCTGAAGGTTTCCTATTCTATGCCCTCTCGCCCTCACGAACTCCGTCCTGGCGGTCGCCGCCAACGCACTTATTACGGCTAACCTCTTCTCCTTTTCGTTTATTTCCTCCGCGATTACTTTTTCAGGCGTAGGTGGGAACGCCCTCCTTCCTCCTCTGGTATTAGGCGCTAATCTGGCCCTACCGGAGTTCTTAACCCTGGGCACTCTAGCAAGCCCTAAGTTTATACCGAAGCTTATCGCAGTCGTCCTCTTGCCCGCCATGGGATCCCTTCCCTTAGGCTGAATCCCCTTAGTCCACGACGATAGGAAAGCCCTCCTTATTAGGTCAATCCTTACTGGATAAGAGAAGAGAAGCGGTAAGGTCACTTCTTCCACAGCGTTGCCAGTCAGGTCGAGAACTTTCGCCTTAAGCTGAGCTAGCTCTATGTACATTACGCTCACCCCTGCTTACTCGAGAGGTCTATGTACTTGATCTGTGGTGCGCCTTTCGGCTCCCATGTGGGCCTTATTGGGTACCTTAAGAACAACGGCCTCTTCACTGCCCCTATAACGCTACCCTGAATTATTAAGTATTGGTTCCTGACCAGACCGTAGTGCGGGAACCCCCCGGCTGGGTTAATTAGGTTCACATCGTTGCCTATCTTTAAGATCCTCTTATTGTACTCCGTTCTCCTATGGAACCCCATCTTGCCCGGCTGGGGAACGTAGCTCGGCGTTGAAATTGATGGACCTCTAGCACCGACCTTCCTGCTCCCTTTCCTGTGCTTGTGCCACCTGGGCAGCTCAACTACTCCGTACCTCTTTATCACGCCTGCGAAGCCCTTGCCTTTAGTCACGCCGATAACGTCGATTAGTTGGCCTTCCTTAAACACGTTGTCCACAGGCACTTCCTTCCCTAAGATGCTCAAAGCGTACTCGAGCTGATCCTGAATCGTCCCTCCACCTATCTGAATTTCCACGAGGTCTGGCTTCTTCTTACCTAACGAGGGGATCTTGTGCGGTTGCGTCGCCACTAAAAGCCTAACAAAAGATATCCTATCTTTAACTCCTTCTATTTTCTTCAATATTTCATCTTTTTTCGATGCGTTAGCTTTTATATTAAAGAACTTGCCGATAGCCTTATCTATCCTTAGTCCCTGAGGCGGTTCCGCCCACAGCTCCGTAAATGTCTGGGGTTCGCCCCATTCGTCTGGAACGTAAACCCTCAGAGCCAAGGGCACTATGGGCGGAGTCTCGAGGATTGTAACGGGAACGTAAATGTCCTTACCGTAGTTCGGGGAAGTCTCTTTATCGTCAACCATAATTACGTGCGTCATTCCGACCTTGTAGCCCACAAAGCCAAGCAAAGTCGGTTTCTCTAGGCTAAGAATCGGCCAACTCCTGGGAGTGGGCAAGAGTTCACTGGCCCTCTTCCTCGGTCTAAGTCCGGCCGATCCTCTTCTAGGCGACGAAAGCTTACGATGTCCCATCGCGGCCTACCTCGACAGCAAAACCTAAACTATTACCGTCTTTAAAAGTGTAACTATTCGAGTAAGACATTCAGCACCGCGAGAGCCGAAATTAGAGCCTCCTCAGTCCTCACGTCCTTTACCCCTTGGTTGGGAATGAAGTTCACCCTTAGGCCTTTCAGTTCCAGCCCTAGACCCGATGGAGGACCTATTATTAAACTTAACCCTCTCTCCTCATAAATCTCGACAATCTGATCTTCTATTTCGCTCACAGCCTTTCCATATCTATCGCCAATAACCAGGTT
>CAYRZA010000038.1:2014-6615 GCA_964428675.1 uncultured Desulfurococcales archaeon
ATCTCAAGGAGCGTGTTTTCATTAGAAAAGGTCGACGTGAAAAGAATTACGTTCAAGGGCCTCCTTCTACGAAAAAACATCATGCTTTTGAGACCCCAATGAAGTAAGTCTCGTCCTCAATGTCCCAGCCTAGAACCAGATCGCCCTTAGCCTCTCCTTCACGGATCTCAACTGCCCTAGTCTCTTGTTTTATATATTCGGCCCACTTATTTATTAATCCCTTTCTTTCTTCTGGTACTTTTATCGTGACTTTTATATAATCTGTGACCTGAAGACCTAAGTTCTTCCTCATGACCTGTATCCTCCTTATTATGTCCCTCACTAATCCCTCTTCTTCTACCTCTGGCGATACCGTCCTCGATATTACAACAACTCCTCCTGAGAATTTTGACGAAACGTAACCTTCCTCTACTTTCTCTATTAAATTCACATGCTCCTTCTTTATAACTACTTCCACGCCATCAATATACGTCCTGTGAGATCCATAGCTTATTATGTCCTTAGCGACGGCTTCGGAGTTCTTCTCTATGTACTCCATTACTGGCCTGGTGAGCCTCTTGAACTCCTGACCTATGGTTGAAGGATTGGGCTCTGCGAGCACCCTTGAGAATTTAGAATAGCCGCTTATTCCGTGAATCTCCACGTCCTTCACGTTGAGTAACTGAACTAAAACGTCCTTTATCGCCTCTAGCCTCTTCCTATCTACCTCGGAGTTCACGAACACTAGCGCCTTCTCCAGCGGCCACCTGAGCTTGATCCCCGCCTTAGACCTCGCGTTTAGGGAAGCCTGACTCACCTCTAAGGCTAATGAAATGGCCGCCTCCAACTCCTCGTCTATCAGTTCTTCCCTCACCTCCGGCAGGAGCTCCATAGCTATGGTCGGCTTGGCGTCTGGGTACACCGTCTGGTATATGTACTCGGTGATGAAAGGTATTACAGTAGAGGCCAGTATTAGCCAGTTGCGCAGGACAAAGTTCAATACAGTATACATAGCTATCTTGTCCCTGCTCAGACCCTCCTCCCAAGCCCTTTTCCTTATTAGCCTGATGTAGAACCTGCTAACGTCATTGAGCATGAAGTTCGTAATTGCGTTCGCCAACTCGTGTACTTTAAAGTCCTTCATCGACTCGTCTACCGACTTTAACAACTTGTAAAACCTGGAGAGCAGCCACCTATCCTCTGGCCTCAAATCGCTGTAAACCTGATCAATGGAGTACTTGTCCGGCTCGAAGTTGTCTAGGGATATGTAAGTTGTTGTGAACACGTAAACATTCCATATCACGTTTAAGTCCCTCTGCGTCTGCTCTAAGGCTTTCCACGAGAACCTAATGTCTTCCCAAGTAGTGTTCCTCAACAGCCAGAGCCTAAGTACGTCCCTTCCGTGCTTCTTTATGACTTCAGAAGGTTCAACGTAATTCCCAAGGCTCTTATGCATTTCCCTGCCCTGCTCGTCAAGCATAAAGCCGTGGACTAGGACCGCCTTATAAGGCGCTCTGTTTTCCAGAATTACACCGCTCCTCAATAAGCTGAAGAACCAGCCCCTGAGCTGGTCGTGACCCTCCAAAACCAAGTCGGCGGGGCCCAATTCCTTCCAGTACTTCTCCCAGTTCTTTCCGAAGCTGGCCATGAAAGCCACACCGCTGTCGAACCAAACGTCAGCAACGTCGGGTACCCTAGTGGCCTCCTTCCCGCAAACGGCACACTTGACCTTCACTTGGTCTATCCATGGCTTGTGCAGGTCCTCGGGAACCGGAGTTGTAGCTATTTTCTCTAGCTCCTCCCTACTCCCAACAACCGTTAGGTGACCTTCGGGACAAACCCAAATCGGTAACGGGATTCCCCAGAACCTCTGCCTTCCTATGGCCCAATCCCTTATCTCCTTAACTAAATTACCTATTCTCGACTTCCCCCACTCGGGAACCCACTTGACGTTCTCTATTTCCCTCAAAAGGTCTGTCTTGAGCTGAGACACCGCTATGAACCACTGGTCTATCGCCCTCAGGATTAGCGGGGTCTTACACCTCCAACATATAGGATATCTATGTTTTATTTTACCCGCGAAGAACAGGGCGTTCCTGGCCTTCAAGTCCTCTATGATGAGTTGGTTAGCTTCCCTCACGTTCATTCCCTTATATTTACCGGCCTCCTCGGTATACTCGCCCCTATCATTGACGAACATTACCACCGGCATTCCATTTTTAATGCCGACCTCGTAGTCAACGTCTCCGTGGCCAGGAGCCGAGTGAACCAGCCCGGTTCCTTCGTCTAAAGTCACTGCATTACCTGCGTCGACTACCACGTGGTACTCGTCGAGTCCTTCTTGAGCCTTTACTAACCCCTTCAATGGATGTTCGTATCTAAGGCCTAGGATCTCACTGCCCTTAAATGTTCTTAATATTTTGTAGTCCTTTACTCCCGCTTCTTTCATTACCGGCTCGACCCTCTTGGTCGCTATAATGTAGATTTCGTTACCGACCTGAACCTCTGAGTAGTCATAATCCTTGTTTATCATTACGAAGACGTTGGCAGGAATGGTCCAAGGCGTCGTAGTCCAAATGAGCAGGTACTTGTTCTCCTCGCCGACGACCTTGAACTTAACGTAGATCGACGGGTCCTCAAGCTCTGTATATTCCGAAACTTCGTAGTCAGCTAGCGTCGTCTCACATCTCGGACACCAATGAACAACGTACTTCTGTCTCTTCAGCAACCCCCTTTCGTAAGCCCTCTTGAAAACGGTCCAGGAAGCCGAAATGAACTCGTTGTTGTACGTTATATACGGGTTGTCCCAGTCCATGAAAACTCCTACGTTTTTGAACTCCTTCGTGAGGCCGGTCAAGTTTTCGTAAGCGAACTCCTTACACTTCTTCACGAAGTTGTCTACACCTATCTTTTCTACGATTTCGCTCTTCCTTTTAACGCCCAACATCGTCTCGACTTTCACTTCTATAGGCAGGCCGTGAGTGTCGTAGCCTGGCTGGTCGTAAACCCTGTAACCCTTAAGCCTCTCGTACCTCAGAATACAGTCCTTGATCGTCTTATTCCACACCGTACCTATATGGGGGACTGGAGCAGAGGCATAGGGCGGACCGTCAATGAAGAGGAACTTCCTTTCCCTCTTAGATACTTCCTCCTTTAGCTTCTTGTACGACTGATTCTCCTCCCAGAACCTCAATACAAACTCCTCGACCTTCTTAGGGTCATAACCTGGACTGAGGGCTCTAAGCGTGGACGTGCCCTGTCACCTCAGGTCAAGGCGTTATATATTGCGTCTATCATTTCGGTAGTCTTTAAGTTTCCGCCGACGTCAGGGGTCACTTTCTTCATTTCATAAACGCGGTCTACGGCCCTCCTGAGGGCTTCTGCAGCCCTCCTGTACTTTTCTTCTTTAGACCTCTCAAACATCACGTCGAGCATCATTGAGACTGAGAGGAGAAACGCGGTGGGATTGGCAACGTTCTTCCCCGCGATGTCGAACGCTGCACCATGCACAGGCTCAAAGAGGCACTTCGAATCGCCTATATTAGCGGAAGGGGCCAAACCTAAGCTACCCGCTATCTGACTAGCCTCATCGCTCAGTATGTCCCCGTAAACGTTCTCGGTCACTATAACGTCGAACATGTTGGGATCCCTTACTAAGTTGGCCGCCGCGGCATCGACGTACATCTCGTTGTAATCTACCTTCCCTTTTAATACGTCCCTACAAGCCTTGGCGAAGAGCCCGTCGGTGACCCTCATTACGTTGGCCTTATGTACGCATGTGACTTTTTTCCTCCTCATCAAAGCGTACTTTAACGCGACCTCGGCTATCCTCTTCGACGCGTTGTAAGTGATGACCTTCATTCCGACTGCCACGTCGGGAGCGGGCATGTACTCGAAGCCCTTATAGAGGTCTTCCGTGTTCTCCCTTACGATGAGAATATCGACGAAGCCGAACCTGGTTTCGACGTTCGGCAAGCTCCTAGCGGGCCTTATATTGGCATACATATCATACATCTGCCTGAGTTTAACGACGACGTCTGCAGCCGTTTCGCCGACAGGCCCCTTGAGAATGAAGTCGGAGCCCTCTATGACCTTTAAGGACTCTTGGGGCAAGGGCGAACCGTAGCGCGAATAAGCCCTGTCACCGGCTTCAATCTCTATATAATTTATATTAAGGTTGTAGAGCTCGTTCAACTTAGCTAAGATCTTTTTCGAGTTCAACACGATTTCTGGACCTATCCCATCGCCCGGGATCAACGCGACTTTAAACGACACTCATCAGAGACTTCTTATGGTTTAAAGGCTTTGATCAGCTTTGAAACGACTTCGTCCACTGCAGAACCTAAAGAGGGCTTGAGGCGCTTTGCCGTAGCTAGTTCATAAAGGATTAGCCTCACAAGTATTTCCCTCTGATCCCTGGGCTCGATATCTATCCTCGTTAAGTGAACCAACGCGTCGATAAAGAGGGAGTCCGCCCTACTGAACGCGAAAAGGTCTTCACCCTTATAGTCCTGAACTATCCTCCTCGGCACTACGTCGACCTTCGCGGGATCTTTATCATCGACAACTACGCAGTCCGCGATCACCACCACGTCTCCTGGCAAGTAGGGGTAACCGTCGTC
>CAYRZA010000039.1:0-6587 GCA_964428675.1 uncultured Desulfurococcales archaeon
CCTTCGTTTATTCTGGCCTTCAATCCCTCCAGCTCTGACTTGTGGGCTTCCAGCCTCTGCCTCTGGAGCTCCAAAGTCCTCTCCAAGAGTTTCGGGTTGGGGCCGCCAATCGTAGATTTCATTTCTATCGATTGATTTGGAGAAATTGAAGGCCTGAATAAGCCCGCTCTAATCTCACTCGCAACATCTTTATAAGCTTTCCTATAGGGGATGCCCTTCATTGCCCTGAGCTCCGCTTCGTCGGTAGCTAAAGTCTCCTCGTCTAGTTCCTTCTTCTTGACTTCAAGGCCCATTATTGCCGACTTGAGGACTTGCGTAGCGGTAATGGCCTCCTTGAGGCAGTCGAAGTACACCTGGTTCATCTCCTGAAGGTCCAAGTCGTAACCGGAAGGAAGCCCCTTGTAAACGGTCAACAACCAAGTGAGCTTCCCCACGCATACCCCCGCCCTAGCCCTTAAGACCTCCATGGTCACGGCGTTCCTCTTCTGGGGCATCAGACTGCTAGTGCTGACGTGAGAGTCGGGGAGCTTCACGTAATCGACGAACTTCGAGGAGAGCAATATTAGGTCTTCAGCAACCCTGCTGTAGGCCTCCAGAAGCGAGGCCGAGAAGTAAACGACGTCCATTAGGTCTAGCCTGGACCCGGTCGCCGAAATCGTGTTATATACTAGCTCAGTGAAGCCGAGATGCCTTGCCTCCCTTTCCCTGTCGATTTTAGCGTTAGTCCCCACTATTGCGCCCGACCCCAATGGGGACCTATTAACGTTCTTAAGGGCCTGAAGGCCGAGGGCCCACCTGGAGGCGATCTCCTCCTCTAAATAGCTTAAGTAGTGCCCGAAAGTCGAGGGCTGTGCGGGCTGAAAATGTGTGTAAACTGGGAAAAGGGTTTCCCTCTCTTTGGAGGCTCTTTCCAACAGGGTTTCCCTGAAGTTAAGTAAGTCCTCCAGGAGGTCTATCAAAATCTCCCTTACCCTTATCCTTAAAGCCGTAGCCACGTGGTCGTTCCTGCTCCTCGCGAACCCGACCCAACCCCCTTCCTCCCCTACTGTCTTTATTATGTAATCCTCCAGGGCCTCGTGGACGTCCTCATAACCCTCCGGCAACTCCCTGAACGAGTTCACGCTCTGGATTATCCTCCTCGCCAGTTCCCTGTTTATGTAACCTGATAGATAAAGCTCGATCACGTGGGCCTTCATGACCAGCTTAACCGCGTCGACGATCTCCTTGTCAGTGGCGGTTGAGGATGTGTACCTGACCACATCGTCGGCCTTCCAATCCCTGTAGAGCACTATTTCCTCACCCTCCTGGCCAAGAGGGAGTGCATCCCCCAGATCTCGATGAACCCCCTAGCTTGCTCGTCGCTGGGGTACCAGCCCTTGTTATAGCTAGCTATCTTCTCGCTGAACGGCGAGTACGGACTGCTCCTGCCCAGTATCCTTAGCCCGGAGCCCTCGACCTCGAGCTTTACGGATCCCGTGGCCCACTCGTTCATCATGTCTCCTAAGGCCTGAATTTCCTCCCTCAAGGGCTCGAACCAAAGGCCTTGGTACACTAGGTCAGCCCACTCGGCGTCTATAAGCCTCTTGAACCTGAGCTCCCTGGGAGTGTAGACCGTCTTCTCGAGGTCCCTGTGGGCAGCTATTAGGGCTAAGGCCGCGGGGGCCTCGTAGACCTCCCTGGACTTGAAGCCGACCACCCTGTTTTCCAAGTGCTCTATCCTGCCGAAACCGTAGGAGCCCAAGTAGGAGTTCATGAACTGTATGAGGGATACCAAGTCCCTCCTCTCGCCGTTAATCGCTACTGGGACTCCCTTGTCGAACTCTATTTCGACCCTTGCCTTGCCATTGTTCTTCCTCTTCGTCCATTCGAAGGCCTCTTCGGGCACCTCGACTGAGGGATCGCTTATGACGTCGCCCTCAATTGACCTCCCCCAGAGGTTCTCGTCTATGCTGAACTTGGAGCTCTCAGCCTTTATCGGGATCCCCCTCTCCCTGGCGAAGGCTATCTCGTCCTCCCTCGTCATCTTCCATATCCTAGCGGGAGCTATGATCGTTGCTTCTGGCATGAGGGCCATTATGGTCAGGTCGAACCTCACCTGGTCGTTACCCTTAGAAGTCGAGCCGTGGGCTATGAAATTCGTTTTCTCCTTCCTGGCGACCTCTATGACCTTCTCGGCGATCAAAGGCCTGGCCAATGCGGTGCTTAAGGGATATACGTCCTCGTAAAGGGCGTTCATCTTTATTGCGGGGGCTATGAACCTCTCAGCGAACTCCTTCTTCGCGTCAATATAATAGTGCCTCGTGGCCCCAGCTATCTTCGCCCTCTCCTCGAGGTTCTTGAAGTCCTCCACTTGCCCCACGTCGACTGTCACGGTGATCACGTCGGCGTTGTACTTCTCCTTAAGCCACCTAATCGCTACGGTCGTGTCGAGGCCTCCAGAGTAGGCTAAGACTATCTTTTCGGGGTTCATGGTCTCGCAGGAAAACCCTGTGGAAGTAATAAAACAAACGGCTTCCTGAAAATACGTATTTCTCTAAAAATAGAAGGTTGAGGGACTGACTCAAGGCTACCTAGCGTGACTCTCCAAATAGAACCTCACAGCGTCCATGACGAAGTCCTTCCTGCTGGGATAATGGCCTTCCTCAATAAGATCGTCTATCAGGCTGACCCAGTCCTCCTTCAATCTAAGGCTGACCACCCTCTTCGTCATTACTGAAATCTTATTGGAAGGCATTATTAAAAAATAACGAGGTTAAATTACGACAAAGAAAAGAGGTGTTAACGAACGAAATACTTTTAAACTGCTACTGGGCGGGCGTTAGTATTACAGCCTTCTTGGCCTGTAGTTCCTTCTTGACCTCCTCGAGCCTTGACATCATTAAGGCAACAGTTGAGTTGAGGACGTCCTTATGTGACTTCCTGACGTGCTCCTCCGCTTCGTCCCTATTCAGCTCTGCCTTACAGAGCTTGCAGATCATGCCGTCGTTGTCCTTCACTACAATAGGCTCTATGCCCTTCGAGATCTCTATAAGTATTGGCACTATTTTCCTTGCCTTCTGCTCGCTCCCGCTCTTCTCGATTATCCTTTGAGCGTAGCCCCTGAGCTGATGCTTT
This sequence comes from uncultured Desulfurococcales archaeon, assembly GCA_964428675.1. Taxonomy (GTDB): domain Archaea; phylum Thermoproteota; class Thermoprotei_A; order Sulfolobales; family Sulfolobaceae; genus Acd1. The sequence goes on from CAYRZA010000039.1 coordinate 3,115, forward strand.
GATATTCCGTACTTATACGCGACTGTGGCGGGCCCTTCTCCCTTAACCAAGTACTCGTCCAAAGCGGAGAGAATGTAGTCGCTCCCGCCTAGTATCTTTAGAGCCACGTAGTTTATCAACGCCTTTACGTCGGTCTTCTTCATACGAACCACTGGAGAGGTACTACTTCGGTTTTAGTATTTAAGGACTTCTGATTTAAATCCCGTCAAAAGCGCGTCGTTCTCTAAAGAGAGAAAATGTTTATACCCGTATAGAAATGCTCAAAGGGTGACTAGTAAGTTATCGTACGTCTTTATTTTAATGGTTTGACCCTCCACGACCCTTCCGAGTATTACGGGGTCGTCAAACTTTTTAAGGTCTTTAATGACCTCGTCGACACTTTCCGGGCTCACGAACACCAGCATGCCTATCCCCATGTTGAAGACCTTGTACATCTCCTCGACCCCAACCCCTGCCCTCATTATTGCCTTGAACACCTCAGGCGGTTCGGGCATCTCGAGTTCTAGGCCGTACTTCACTACCCTCCTCACCTTAGTGTAGGCACCTCCAGTTATGTGGGCAGCGGCCTTTATCTTATCGACGACCGCAAGGACTGCCTTGTGGTAGAACTTAGTGGGCCTCATTAAGTCCTCGGCGTAATCCTTCAGCGAGAGCCTTCCCTCATCTATTAATTTCCTTATTAGTGAATAGCCGTTGCTGTGCGGCCCGCTGCTCGGCAGGCCTATTACCAAGTCGCCCGGCACCACTTCCCTGTTTACCAAGATGTCCTTAGATATGCCGACAACGGTGCAGGAGAGGTCGAACCCAGTTATTACCCCGGGCATGACCGCGGTCTCTCCGCCCAATATCTGCACTTCTGCCTCCTCGCTCGCCCTCTTCAGGCCTTTCATCACCCTCTCCACGAGCTCGTCGTCGTGCTTCTCCAGGGCCAGGTAGTCCACAGCGACTATAGGCCTTGAACCGATGCACGCCAGGTCGTTTGTGTTCATCGCTAGGCAGTCCTGAGCCACAGGCTCGATTATTCCTGTCTTGAGCGCTAACAACGTCTTAGTCCCGACTCCGTCCACGTGAATGGAAAGGTAATAGTCGCCGAGCTTGATCGCGTTGGCGTAATGGCCCACCCCTATTTCCCCAGACCTGAACGTCGCTTTGGCCAGCTCGTGATAGGCCTTGAGCTTGTCCAGGTCTACCCCAGCCTTCGAGTACTCGCTCACCACAGTCCACCCGAGGGGGACCAGTCGGCACTTACCCCAAGCATGCCCCTCTTCTCCCTGTTCTTATACGTGTACCTCACTATTTCCGCCTTCTCCATTTGTTCTTCAATTGTTACCCCTATGTCTGGCCTGTAGATCAGCGGCACTTCAGACCTTATCATTGAGAAGCACTTGTTCAGCTTCTTGTCAGCGTTGGGGAAGTCGTCGACCACTACCAGCTCCAAGGCCCTGCTCCCCTTAGTCACCAAGCTCCCCCCTTCTAACGCCACAGAGCCGAAGAAGACCTCACAGCCCTCCTCCCTCATCCTCTTCAGGTCGAGCTCTATCCTCTTCCCTGAGGCCATCTCCTTGTCCAACGGGTAACCCCTAGGGGCGACAGCCCTAACGACCGAAGGGGTCTCCTTAACCTTTAAGTTAACCCTCGACAGGTGGCCAGTTGCTGTGAACTCCAAGACCTCGCCGAAGTCGCTCTCTATCCTGGGAATTATGGCAGAGGCCTCAGGGTCGCCGAGCCTCGAGTAATACTCGATTATTGTGGGCCCCCAAAGGCCCGTGAGCATCATCTGGCCAGATATTATTCCGACGTACTTCTCCTTGAAGGTGTCCTCTATTGCCTCAATCGTTTTCTTCACTATCTCGTAAGACCTCTCGTACTCCTCTTCCGTTATGAAGGGCAAGAGCTTTCCAGGGCCCGAGATGGAGCCCATTCCCCCTGTCTCCGGGCCGACGCCGTAGGCGTAGGCGTTCTTGTAGTCCTGGGCCAGAGGCAGGGGGAGAGTGGTGTAACCGTCGCTCAGCACGTGCAGGGTGTACTCGGGGCCGTCGACCTTCTCTTCAATTATAATCTTTACGTCGCCCTTAGCGTAGGAGCCAATGTGGGACACGCCCTTCGAGAGCGCGTCCCTCTTGTCCTTGCTTAAGTAGGCCTGAAGGTCTGCCACGACCTTGACCCCTTTTCCACCCACCTGCTCTGCGGGCTTTATGGCAACCGACCCGCCGTACTCGAGGATGAACTTCGCCGCGTCTTCGATCGAAGCGAAGGTCTTGAACCTCAGCCTCCCCGGGATCTCGTACTTCCACATCAGTTCCCTCATCCACGCCTTGGACTTCTCGATCATGGAGCAGTTCTTCGAGGCGCCCACGACTGGGATCCCCTCCTTCCTGAACTCGTCAGCGACGCCGTTGAACAGGGGGTCCTCAGGGCCAATGACCCCGAAGTCAGGGTTCACCCTCCTTATGGCCTCCCTTACGCTCTCAGGGGAAGTCGGCTTACCTACTATGTACTCCCCTCCTGTTCTCTCAACGACTTCCTTTATGCCCGGGTTAACGTAACTCGATATTGCGTAAACCCTATATCCTTTCGGCGAGTCCCCTAAGGCCTTAGCCAGCGCGTTCTCCCTAGCTCCATCTCCTACTAGCAGGACCTTCATCCCGCGTCACCCCTCATATAACCTTTGGGTATTTCCCGACCATACAACCCACGCATAGATCCCTGGTGCCGAGGGCCCTGTAGAGGCCCTCAAGGCTTAGCCAGTATATGCTGTCAGCCCCTATTACCTTAGCTATTTCCTCGTCGCTCAGGTTCGCTGCAATTAACTCCTTGGAGTCCGGCACTTCCATGCCGTAAGGACATGCTGAAATCAGCTTGGGACTGCCTATGAGCACGTGGACCTCCTTAGCCCCCAGCCTGCGCAGGTTGAACACCGTGTTCTTCAGCGTGTTACCTGTAACCATAGAGTCGTCTATCAGCACAACCTTCCTGCCCTTCACCGAGGCCTTAATCGGGTTTAGCTTGAGCTGTACGCCAATAACCTTCATGAAGTCGTCCTTGGCCAGCATGGTCCTTATTGGACTACCGGTCCTCGTGAAGCCCAGCTCCAGCCTGAGCCCCAGCTTCCTCGCGTAGCCTATCGCGTAGGGCAACGCGGTCTCTGGGACCCCGATCACCACGTCTGCGTTTATGGGCCTCTCCTCGGCCAGGACCTCGCCTATCCTGATCCTCTTCTCGTAAATCTCGACGTCGAAAACCCTGCTGTCAATTCTGGACTGGTAAACTAGGTCGATAGCGCAGTAAGCCCTCCTGGGCTCCTTTAACCTCTTCACCTCTACGTTGTAAGCGTCTATAATGACCATCTCGCCCGGCTCTATTTCCTTCCTAAGCTCGCCCCCGAGCACGTTGAAGGCTGAGCTCTCCGAAGCCAGGATGGCCATGTCGAAGCCGAAGCCCCCGAGCTCCAAGGGCTTAACCCCGCTCTCGTC
>CAYRZA010000040.1:0-3935 GCA_964428675.1 uncultured Desulfurococcales archaeon
GTGCATCAGCAGGGAGGCGGGACTGGCTTCGACTTCTCCGAGCTGAGGCCTAAAGGCGATATAGTGGCTTCAACCGCAGGAGTCGCCTCTGGCCCAGTCTCGTTCATGAAGATCTTTGACATCTCCACCGACGTGGTCAAGCAGGGAGGCAAGAGGAGGGGAGCTAACATGGGAGTGATGCACGTCTGGCACGCAGACATAGAGGACTTCATAAAGTCTAAGACCGGTGAGCTGAAGGACGTCCAGCTCCAGAACTTCAACATTTCCGTAGGCGTTTATGATTACTTCATGGAGAAGGTGGAGAGGAACGAGGACTTCCCGCTCATAAACCCCAGGAAGACCAAAGTCCCCAGAACGGACCACGATTACCTTATCGTTAGGGCCAGAGGTTACATAAAGGAGGACTGGGTTCAGGAGGTGATCCTGAGCGAGTTGGAGGAGAAGGGAGGCTCGGTATACTTGGACGAGAGCGTAATCGTTACCATGGATGAGGCCCTTGCGATAGCCGAAGCCGAAGGGGCAGTAGTGAGGTACGTGAATGCCAGGAAGCTCTTCGAGGAAATAGTTAAGGGCGCTTGGGACAGCGGTGACCCAGGATTATTATTCATAGACACAATTAACAGAAGACATCCCACTTGGTACCTGGGCAAGATCCAGGCTACTAACCCCTGTGGTGAAGAGCCTTTATTGCCCTGGGAGAGCTGTAACTTAGGGTCAATTAATCTCGAGAAGTTCGTAATTGAGAAGGACGGAAAGCCGGCGATCGACTGGGAAGGACTAGCGGACACCGTTAGAATAGCTATTAGGTTACTGGACAACGTTATCGACGCTAACAGGTACCCGTTGAAACAGATAGAGCAGGCAACCAAGAGGACTAGGAAGGTAGGCTTAGGGGTTATGGGCCTGGCAAGGATGCTGATCAAGCTCGGCATACCTTACGACAGCGTTGACGCAGTTTACGTCTCTTACCAGTTGGCCAAGTTCATTTACTACCACGCGATGAAGGCCTCAATAGAGCTGGCCAAAGAGAAGGGCTCCTTCCCGGCGTATAATCCAAAGCTCTACAGGGATATATTCGAGAGCGCCAAGCCGTTTGAAGAGCTATTAGAAATAGCTAACGTAAAGGGCTCCCCCTCGCCGGAAGTGATCAAGCTGACCGAGCCAGCGAACAGGATAGACGTAACAGAAATAAGGGACTTGAGGCTGAAGTACGGCCTGAGGAACGCAACTGTTGTTTCGATAGCTCCTACCGGGACTATCTCGATTATAGCGGGTACTTCCTCCTCAATAGAGCCGTTATTCGCCTTGGCCTTCGTCAGGAACGTTGCGGTGGGTAAGTTCATAGAAATAGATCCACTATTCCTGGAGTACCTGAGGAAGTACGAGCTGGACAGTCCAGAAGTGGTAGAGAAGGTAGCTGAAAACGGAATGGTCGGGGACAACCCGTTCATGCCGAAAACCATAAGGAAGCTGTTCAGGACAGCCCACGAGGTGAGCCCAGAGTTCCACCTATTACATCAAGCGGCTTGGCAACAGTGGAACGACTCCGGGACTTCGAAGACCATAAACCTGAGGAATGAAGAGCCCGTGGAGACCGTAGAGAGGGTGTACTTACTGGCCTGGAAGCTGGGAATTAAAGGAGTTACGGTGTATAGGGACAAGAGCAAGAGCCAGCAGGTGATATACTTCGGTATAAAGAAGGAGAAGGAAGAGGCGAAGGAGCAGAAGAAGTTCCAGCTATTGCCTTCAAGCTTCAGGATGGATAAGAAGTTCGTCGAGGTCGGGGAGACCTACGCGGGAGGTTGCAAGACCTGCGAGCTCTGATATAAACTTATTTTTAATTTCTTGAACGTTGTTTAAGTCATGAGGTATGGTGAATTCGCAATTACCTCCGTGTGAACTTTCCGTCAGGGACGTACTGCCTGCCATTAGGTCCATAATGGCGGAGAAACTGATAACTGAAAGGAAGATCTCAATATACAGAACTTCGAGGCTTTTGGGCCTCACTCCGGCAGCCGTCGAAAACTATATTAAAAAGAAGAGGGGAGCCGCGCTGTACGAGTACTTAGTTAGGGACGAGAAGTTCCTGAGTCTAGTGGACGACGTGATAACGAAGTTACTGTCTTCCGAAGACGCGAACCTCGCGGAGTACTATTGTCTGTTATGCAATGAGGGCAAGAAAGTCTTACAGAAGCACGGCAAGGAGTATCCGGCCTGCGCGATAAGTATTAATTTAGACCTGAAGCTTTGACTTTTTTATTAAGTACTTCTCTATTAGTGGCACTACTTCGAGGTCTAGCTTAGCTATCTTCCACCTGCCCAAAACGAATTTCACCCTGTCGAACTCCGAGTTCAGGTTTTCGGATTCGCCGTTGAGGTTTACGAGCCTCGCCGACCTGACCCTGAACGCGCCCATAACTGTGACGAGGTGTGGATGTGAGTCCAAGTTCACGAGGGTTATCGACAGAGTCCCGTTCTCGAATTCATATTTCAAGGGGAAAACGGTATCTGGGGTTAACCTGACTAAATAAGTCGCGAACTTAGGCTTGCAATCGACCTCCGTTCCGGGGTTCCTCAGCAGCCAGGCGAGCTTGTAAGCGTCCGGTATGGAGGATCCGCTGATCACTAAGACCTCCCTGTCGAAACTTATAACGCCCTCGTCGATCCTGAAGCCGAACGCCGTGTCAGAAACGGCTGCGATCCTCTCATTGGAGTCCGGATCGAACACCGCTACTTCAGTGCAGCAGAACTCTTTCCTTTTGATTTTTCTTCTAAAAAACGGTGTCAAGATTTCAATATTAGGGTTTATGTAGCTGATCTTAGTGTTCTGAGTTTTCCACGCATCGAGTGAGTTAATATCGACGTTGAGGGCGAACGGCCCGATCTTAAAACCGTTCATCTTCACCTCCCAGGGGTTGAAAGCTATGGTTGATCCTCCCTCTTCACACCGCAGGAGCTCGTTAAGGGCCTCTTTTACGCCTTTGAATTCCACCCTGGGGAATGACCAGCCGATCGGTTCATCTATAAGAGGAGTGTAAGCATAAAGGTTCCTGTCACCCTCGGACGGAATAACTGTACCGTCTGGTCCCACTAAGTTATATCTCTCATGTCTCAACTCAAGGCCGAAGTACTTAATGATCTGGGGCAGCTGTTCCAACCTTAATAGGTCGTCAGTAAGCTTAGAAGTCTCAGCGGCTACCTTTATCATTTCATCGAGATCAACAGCGGTCAAGGTCATCATTGATCCGACAAATGCCTTTTCTTCACCGTTCCGGATCGGGGGTAACTCTTCATCCACTTAGGTTTTTCAGCTCCTCATTTATAATTTCCGCAACTTTCTTGGCGTCAGCCCTACCCCTCACCTTGCTCATTACCCTCCCCATGATCGCGTTAAACCCTCTCTTGTCATTGATCAGGTTCTTGTTCTCCTCTATTACGCTCCTCACTATTGACCTCAGTTCTTCATCACTTAATATAGAGAACTTCTTCACTATTTCATCAAGTGGTTGATCAGTAGTAGTGAACTCCACTATTACGTCCTGTACGGCGTCCTTTACTATCTTGTTCTCCGCCACTAATTTCACAAGTTTTTCTATTACTTCATCAGTTATTTTACTTATATTACCGCCTTTAGACTTAGCATATTTAATATAATTTTCTAGTATGTTTGCGATAAGCGTTGGTTGTACCGACGGATACTTCTTCACTAGCTCCTCGAACAGGTCAAGGTTAGGGTTCCTCAACATGGCCTTCGCTAAGTCCTCGCTCAGTCCCCACTTTACATACTTCTTCACTTTCTCCTCCGGCTTTTCAGGGACTAACATTCTAGCTCTTTCTAATACCGACTCGTCTATTCTAAACGGCGGTATATCTGTCTCTGGATACATCCTGGCCGCGCCCGGTCTCGGCCTCATGAACCTCGTCGTGCCGTCGCT
>CAYRZA010000040.1:4035-6501 GCA_964428675.1 uncultured Desulfurococcales archaeon
CTCCTCGCCTCTTCGGCGACGATTTTCGGTATTAGCTCGAGCTCTTGAACTCCCTTTATTTCCGTCTTCTCGCCCCCAGCAATCGAGACGTTGAGGTCCTGTCTGATGGTGCCTATTCCCCTCTTCACCTTTCCAGTCATCCTGAGAAGCTGACCTATAGCGAGGGCTACCCTCATGGCCTGCTCCGGAGAATGAATGTCAGGCGCAGTTGAGATCTCGATCAGAGGTATCCCTAGCCTATCTAGGTTGAAGACGCTCTCGCCGTCCCTATCCTCCACTCTCCTCGCCGCGTCCTCCTCTACAGTTATCGTTTGTATCCTCACAGGTCCCTCGGGATCGTCGATCTTTCCGCCCAACGCGATTATTGCAGTCCTCTGGAAGCCCGTGGTGTTAGACCCGTCTATTACTATCTTCCTCATCACGTACACTTCATCCACGGGGGTCGCTCCAACGGCTAACGCGAACGCTAAGGCTATCTCTACCGCTTCCCTATTAATGGGGTGAGGCGGTTCTTCGTCGGTTTCGACCATGCAGTAGTTGTCGGGAAGTAAGTATGTGTACCTCTTGCCTTTCTTCCACTCGAACAGCGCGGCTACGTCGACCTCTCCCGTCTCGCTTAGACTGGGCCTTAAGTATCTATGTATTTCCCCAAACACCTTCTCGTTGGACGAGGTGGGACACGCGCAGAACAACTTCTCCTTAGTGTTTAGTTGTTGGTGTATCTCGAGCCCCACCTTAAGCCCTAACTCCTTGTAGTTAAGCTCCATGATACCACCTCGGGTAAAGCTCCTCTGTGTGCCTCGGGTTTATTTCGCCTGCAACGTTCGTCGTCATGAAATTCACTAAGTCCTCGTAACTATTGTAGTGCGCCAACCCCCACATTAGCTTTACTAGCGCTACCTCGGGCAACATGTCCTCTAGCGGCACAACTCCGGCGTTGAGAAGGAGCCTTCCAGTAGTGTAAACGTTCATGTTTACCCTACCGAAAAGGCATTGGGACGTCATGCCCACGAAAACTCCCTTTTCTCTTGCATAAGCGAACGCGTCGGCGAAGTCGGTAGACGTATGACCTAACCCTGTGCCCTCGATTATTATTCCCTTATACCCCTTGTCTACCAAATAGTAAACTAGCTCAGGACTCAGTCCGGGGAAGAACTTGAGCAGGAACGCTCTATTGTCGAACCCGGTGTCGAAAACCAACTCGCCCCTCCTTTTATAGTCGTTTGATATAATGACCAGCCTTTTCTCCCTCCAGAGGAATTTCGCTAGGGGCAGGGCGTTTATCGATTGGAATGCGTCCCTTCTACTAGTGTGCATCTTCCTCACCTTTACCCCCCTGTGTATGAGTATGTAATCGTCTGAAGTCGACCCGTGCATGGCTATGGTGACCTCGCCAATTGGAGCGTTCTTAGCGGTGTAGACTGCCGCGTAAAGGTTTATCGGGGCGTCGCTGCTCGGCCTGTCGCTGCTCCTTTGCGAGCCCACCATGACTACTGGGCCAGGCAAGGACTTGAAGGAGAAGGCGAGGGCTGAAGCGGTGTACGCCATCGTATCAGTGCCGTGAGCCACTACGACTCCTACGTTACCCTCCTCGAAGGCCCTCTTAACGGCTTCCGCTATCTTGACCCAATACTCCGGCTTCATGTTCTCGCTTAGGATGCTCATTAATACTTCAGACGAGATCTTCCCTATTTCCATTATTTCGGGCTCGAATTCTATTATTTCTTCAGAAGTCAGTGCGGGCCTGACGGCTCCCGTTTCGTACTCTATCTTGCTCGCTATAGTTCCGCCCGTGCTAATTATCTTCACTTCGCTTTTCTCCGCCTTAGCCTCAGCTCTCTTCTGCTCCTTTAGGGCCTTTTTCGCTAATAACTGCAGCGAAACGATGTTCTCAGTCGAGATGCCAACGTTATAGCCGTTATCAAGCTTTACTACTACTATTCTATCGTCCTTCGAGTAACTCGGCATAACTAAGCCTTCGAGGTCTAGGCCAGCCTTAGTCACGACCTTCACTTTATCGCCTACTTCAACCCCAGTCCGCTTCAAAAGCTCCAGAGCTCTACCTCTGTATCCTTCGAAGCTCACAAATGTACAGAGTGCATTAGGAAAAAAACCCTTACCTAGCAGGATTAGCCTGTGCCTGTTGGGCCTTAAGCACTCTCTTCTCGTACTCGAGCCTGTTCCTTACTCTAGGAACCTCCTTATGCCTCTCCTTCTTTGGCATCTTAGGGGTTTGGCTCCTGACTTTACCAGCCTTGGTAAGTGATCCGTGCGAAGGCATTAAGTACTATTCTGCGACTTAAGTTTTAAGTTTTTGATTTCGGACATGGTCGCAATGAAGATCTATCTAGTGGAGCACGCCCTCGGAAGCTTCGCTTATGACGAGAACGGCAACCTGATAGACGCCGAGCCCTTAGATAAGGACATAGGTAAGGTAACTGAGTACCTCCTGCAGAACGAGAAGGG
>CAYRZA010000041.1:0-6360 GCA_964428675.1 uncultured Desulfurococcales archaeon
TTATGAAGCTGTACTCCTTCATCTGCTCGACCGCCTTCTTCACCCCGCTGTAGGGGAACTTGTCCCACTTCGCTAAGTCGTGCATCCACTCGTTGGCCCCCCAGCCGAACCCTCTCGAGAAGAAGTACTCCAGCCCTCCCTCTCCTCCTCCTAAGTGATACGTTAAGAAAGGCCCCATGAAGGCCCACCTGAGGCCTATCGCGGCAGTCATGACCTTGTCTATGTCCTCGACCGTGGCAACGCCCATGTCTACAAGGTGAACCGCCTCCCTGAAGAGGGCGAAGGCCAGCCTGTTCCCTATGAACCCTGGGACCTCCTTCTTGAGGACTACGACCACCCTCTCGAGCTTGTTCTCCATGAAGTCCCTAGTGGCTTCGATCACCTCCTGGCTTGTCTTCTCTCCTGGCACTATTTCGACTAATGGCAACAAATGGGGCGGGTTCCAGGGGTGTGCTATTATCCCCCTCTCTGGATGCCTTTTCATCGCTTTCTGTATTTCCGTCATTAAGAGCCCTGAAGTGCTTGAGGCTAAGATCACGTCCTCTGGCATCCTCTCGTCGAGCTGGCCGAAGAGCCTCTTCTTCACGTCGTAGTCCTCTATTATTGCCTCAATGACGAAGTCCGCGTCGTAGACCTTGTTAAAATCTGTAATCGGGTTAACCTTCTTCAGGTACTCCTCGGGAGCCTTGTCGACTAGCTTGTTCTCGTACAGGACCGTTAAGTAAGACTTTACTTTCTCCATGCCCTTGTCCAGCGTCTCCTTCTTTTCGGTGTAGAAGTTCACGTCATATCCCTTCACTGCCAAAAGGGTAGTCCAGCCGGCCCCTATTACTCCCGCACCTACTACGCTCACCTTCTTTATTTGCCTCATGTCGACCCCCTGTTTAAACACTTTAAAGCAATTATAAGCCTTGAAAACACGTGAGCGGGGTAACGGAAAGGCTTAAGGAGTACGTGAACTCGTTCTTGCCGAAGCTTGAGCAGAGGTTCGACAGCAGGGAGAAGCTCCTGTTAACAGCTAGGGAGGCCATAAGGTACAGCGGGGAGGCCATTTCGCTAGCCCACAGGGGAAAGGAGAAGGAGGCCTACGAGAAGTTCGAGCTGGCCAGGACGAAGGTCAAGGAAATAGCTGATGTGATAAAGAACTTCCCTGACCTGCTTTACGGCGACGTAGGCACTGCATTCCAGGAGTTGAGCGAGGCGGCTTTCGTCCTTTCGGTCTACTTCAATAGGGACTTACCGTCCCCTGAAGAGCTCGGAGTACCGGAGTTCCACTACCTCCTCGGGATGGCCGACGCGGTCGGGGAGATGAGGAGGAGGGTCTTGGAGCTCTTGAGGAAGGGAAAGTTCGATGAGGCCGAGGCGACTTACTCGATAATGGAGGAAGTCTACGAGACCTTATGGGAACTGGAGTACCCGAAGTCCTTAGTACCGAACTTAAGGCAGAAAATAGATTACATGAGGAGGGTCTTGGAGGACACGCACCACGACCTCTTCGTGGCTGAGATGAGCTCAGGAAAGGCTCACTTGGAGTAGTTCTCGATTACGTAGTCCACGAGTTTTTCCGCCACGTTTATGCCAGTGGCGCTCATGAACCCCTTGAACTCGGGCACGTCGTTCAGCTCGTTCACTACGTAGCCCTTTGACGGGTGCTCAAGAATGTCTATGGACACGAACTCCCCTCTCACTATTTTCACCGCGTTCACCGTTATCTCCTTTAACTTGTCGTCTATCTCTATTGGGGACGGAATCCCTCCCAAGGCAACGTTGGCCCTCCACTCCTTCGGCGGTATGTTCCTAGCGTAACAGCCCACGAGCTCCTCCCCTATTACGATGCACCTTATGTCCCTGTTCTTGTATTGTATGTATTCCTGGACTATGTGAACCTTGAGGGCTGAGTTGCTCAGCATTTCCCTGTGCTCGATTATCGTCTTGCCCTCGAAGTCGTCCCTTATTAGTGAGACTAGCCTCCCCCAGCTCCCTATTGGCGGTTTGTCTATCAAGGGGTAACCCCTCTGCTCGTAAGCCTTCTCGGCAGCTTCAGGGGACATGGCTATTATTGAGTCAGGTATTGGAATTCCGGCGCTGAACAGTTTGGAGTAGGTCAGGATCTTGTCGCCGCAAACGTTTATCGCGTCTGGGGAGTTTATCGTGTGGACTCCAACGCCTTCCAGAACTGCAGAGGAGTACAAGGCCCTATACATCGAGATCGGCCTTATTATGGCGATGTCGTACCTGTCGAGGGCCTTGCTGAACGGCAAGGGGTCGTTAGCCACGTTTATTATATCATAAGGTACTTTCCTGTCCTCTAGGGCCTTTATAATGAGCTTCTCCTCAACCCTTACTATGTCGACGACTAGGGCTACCCTCATATACCTGCCCCTAGCTCCTTGAGCTCGATAATTGTCATTTCGCCCCTATTTATGGCTATAGCGACCTCTTTGCCCAACCTTCCGTTGAGTATTAAGGGAACGTTCATGTCAACAGCACTTCTCCTCAGTTCGTAATCGACGTTAGGCATATAGCCGTCAGTTATGACGAGCCCTACCTTCCTAGAGGTAACGAGCTTCACCGCCTCCTCGTAAGTTATTGCGTTTTCTCCCGCCTCCATTCCCTTAACAGTAAGTACTTTATAACCTGTTTGCTCTAGAATTTTATAGGCCTCACTTAAGTACTTCGCGTTCCTCTTACCGTAAACTATTACCAACTCTTCCCTATTCGGCAACCTGTTCGGACTGGCCGAGAGCCAGCTCTTGAGCAGGGCGTCGTAGAACGTCTTGCCGAAGCTGGCGGTTTCCCCGGTGCTCTTCATTTCAGGCGATAAGTACGGGTAGGCCCCCTTAAGTTGAGCCCATGAGAACTGGGGGCTTTTAACTCCCCACCAGGATATTTGCGGTTGGTAGAAGTAATCTATACCTAAGCCCTTCTCTATCGCTTCGACGGCCTTCTCCATTAGGTTGACCCCTATCGTCTTGCTGGTGAATGGCATTGACCTGCTCGCCCTGAGGTTCATCTCGATCACGTAAGGTACGTTGTCCTTGACCACGAACTGCAGGTTGAAAGGCCCCTTAACGTTCAGCTCCCTGGCCAAAGCTAAGGCTATATCCTTCATCCTCTTTACCACGTCTTCCACGAGTTGCCTGTGCGGTATGCTCATCGTCGCGTCTCCGCTGTGCACTCCGGCCTCTTCGACGTGCTCCAACACGGCCCCAATTGCCCCTTTCCCGTCGGAGACAGCGTCTATTTCGGCCTCTATTGCGTCGTCGAGGAACTTAGAGATGACCACCGGGTGCTCGGGGGATATGTCGGTCGCCTTCCTTATGTAGTCCATGAGTTCCTCCTCGTTGAATGCAACACTCATTGAGGCCCCGCTCAGCACATAACTGGGCCTCACTAACACCGGGAAGCCGACCTTGTTAACGAATGCCTTCACCTCTTCTAAGTTCCTCGCTGAAACCCACTCCGGCTGCGGGATCCCGAGCCTGTCGAGTAGCTTTGAGAACTTCTCCCTGTCCTCCGCGTTGTCAACGCTGTGTCCTGCAGTTCCATAGAGTCTGACGCCTGCGTCCTCTAACTTCTTAGCTATGTTATTGCCCAGCTGTCCGCCAGCGAAGGTAACGACGTACTTCGGCCTCTCCTTCCTCACCAAGTCTAAGACCCTCTCGACGCTTATCTCATCGAAATAGAGCTTCCTGCTCATGTCCCAGTCAGTGGAGACAGTCTCGGGGTTGTAGTTCATCATTATCGCTTCGCTGTAGTACTTCTCAAGCGCGTCCTTGAGGAGCACAACGCTCCAGTCGAACTCCACTGACACCCCAATCCTGAAGCCCCCAGCCCCGAGGACTATTACTTTGTCAGGACTAGAGGAGAACTCGACGTCGTCCTCAGTGGCGTTATAAGTCAAGTATAAGTAGTTCGTCACAGCGGGCCACTCGCCGGCCAAAGTGTCTATTTGCTTTACCTTCGGCTCTATCCCCCACTCGTACCTCAGCTTCCTTATTTCCTCCTCCTTCACTCCTAAGGCCTTCGCTATTTGATAGTCGCTGAACCCTAGCCTCTTGGCCTTAAGTAAGGTCTCCCTGTCCAACTTCTTCGTCCTCTTGAGCTCCTCGTAGAAGTCCACTATCCCCTTGATCTTCTTCACGAAGAATATATCGATCCCGTAAGCGTCCCATATCTCCTCAACCGTGGCCCCCTCTTTGAGGGCCTTAGCGGCGTAGAGGAACCAGTAGGGCCTCTTCTCCCTCAAGTAATTCAAGGCCTCCTCTTTGGTCATGTTGGACTCATAGATCTTGCCCCCCACTAGTCCGGGCTCGCCCATGTCGAGCATCCTGATGGCCTTCTGCAACGCCTCCTCGAAGGACCTCGCGACGCTCATCACTTCTCCCACGCTCTTCATCTCCGTTCCGATGGACTGCTCAACCCTCTCGAACTTGTCCAGGTTCCACCTAGGGATCTTAATCACGACGTAGTCCAGGCTTGGCTCGAAGCAGGCACAGGTGGCCCCGGTCACTTTGTTTATTACCTCTGGCAGAGTATAGCCGAGCGCGAGTTTAGCCGAAACGTAAGCCAACGGGTAGCCGGTGACCTTAGAGGCCAAGGCTGAAGACCTTGACATCCTGGGGTTGGTCTCGATGACGTAATTCGTCCTGCTGTAAGGATCTAAGGCGAACTGGACGTTGCACTCCCCCACTAGCTCAATGGCCCTAGCTACTTCCATTGACCTGTACCTCATCTCCTGGTACTCGTAGTTGTCCAGGGTCTGGCACGGCGAGATTACAGTGCTTTCCCCTGTGTGAACACCCATGGGGTCTAGGTTCTCTATGCACGCAATAACCGCAGAGTTGCCCTTGTGATCCCTCATGACTTCGTATTCGAGCTCCTTCCAGTGGTAGAGGTATTTCTCAATCAGCACTTCCCCTATGTAGCTTTGCGCTAAGGCCCTCTTGATGTCCCTCTTCAAGTCCTCCTCGCTCCAGGCGACAGTTGAGCCCCTCCCGCCTAAGTTAAAGCTCACCCTAACCATTACTGGATAGCCTATTTCCCTCGCGATTTTCAACGCCTCTTCCTCGCTCCTTGCCGAACCGCTCGGCGGGACAGGCAGGCCGACCTGAATCATGGTCTCCCTGAACTTCTCCCTGCTCAAAGCCCTCCTAATGCCCTCGATCGGAGTCCCCAGTACTTTAACTCCGTACCTTTGCAATATTCCCCTGTCCCAGAGGTCGACGCCAACGTTTAGCGCCGTTTGCCCTCCGAAGCCTATCATTATCCCGTCGGGCCTTTCCTTCTCTATCACCTTTTCGACCGCCCACCAAACCACTGGGATCATGTAGATCCTGTCGGCCATCTTGTAAGTCGTCTGTATTGTCGCGATGTTAGAGCTGACCAGTACGGTCTGAATGCCCTCCTCCTTCACTGCCTTTAAGGCTTGAGATCCAGAGTAGTCGAACTCAGCCGCTTCGGCTATCTTTATGGGGCCAGAACCTATAATGAGGACTTTCTTTAAGTGATCCCTCATAATCATCACCTCAGGAGCTTACCGAACTTGTCGAATATCCAGGTGGTGTCCCAGGGGCCTGGCCTGGCTTCCGGGTGGAACTGAACCGAGAGTATTGGGTACTTCTCGTGTATCCAACCCTCGATAGTGCCGTCGTCGGGGTTCACGAACCAAAGCTTAGTGTTGGGGGGCAAGTCCTCCTTTGAGACTATTGCATAGCCGTGGTTGTGAGTCGAAATGTAGCACTTATTGTCGGTTACGTCGACTACCGGCTTGTTTATCGCCCTGTGACCGAACTTCATTTTCTTCACCTCCCCACCCAAAGCTATGGTGCCTATCTGGTGGCCTAAACAAATCCCCAAGATCGGAACCCTGTACTCGACTAAAGCCCTGTAAGCCTCTACAGGCTCCTTCAGCAGGTTGGGGTTACCAGGGCCGTTACTGAACACCACTCCGACGGGGTTGAACTCCATTATCTTATCAGCTGAGGTCTTGCAGGGAACCCTAACGATGGTGTAGCCGAGCTTCTGGTAGAGGTTATAAAGGATCCCGTGCTTTATGCCGCAGTCCACCACTACGATCACTTTGTCGCTCTTGTTCCTGTGGACTATGGGCTCCTTCGGTGACGTGAACTCTGTGAAGTCTATCTCGTCGTACTTCTTTTCGAGGAACTTCTTCGGGTCGTCGAACTCGTAGCCTGAGGAAATAACCCCCATCATTACTCCCTTAGTCCTGACCTTCTTCACTATGGCCCTAGTGTCGACGTCGCTGAGCCCTGGGACTCCCTCGCTCTTCAGCCAGTCGTGTAAGGACATTACGCTGTTCCACTTGTACGGGTCGGTCTCCTCAGCGACTACAAGCCC
>CAYRZA010000042.1:0-6318 GCA_964428675.1 uncultured Desulfurococcales archaeon
TTCGTGTACTCCCTGTTCTTCTCGGTGGTCTTCTTGGGCGGCTGGTATCCGCTGAACGGCTTACCAGGCGTAGTTCTCGTTTTCGTCAAGGCCTGGTTAGTTATGTGGTTCTCCGTGTTCCTAAGGTCGGTTTACGGGAGGTATAGGATAGACCAGGCCTTGAGGAACTCGTGGAAGCTCCTGCTTCCCGTAGCCTTATTCTCATTATGGTTCTCCCTCCTGGGTGGTTGGATATGGCTGAAGTGAAGGTAAAGGAATACAAAAAGGATAAGAACCCGTTCAGGCTCTTTGGGGATCACCTAGCTGCCATTGGGGAAGGGATAAAGCAGGCCATAAAACCAAGAACCATAACGTTAAGATATCCAGATCAAGCCCTCAGTCTGCCGGCCAACTACAGGGGAATGATAAGGCTCTATAAGGACGTGTGCATAGGGTGCTCCTTATGCGCCATGATTTGTCCTGCGGACGCAATGAAAATGACGACGTGGGAGGGAAAGAAGTTGCCCATGATAAACTACGGCAGGTGCGTGTTCTGCGGGTTCTGCGTCGACGTGTGCCCCGTAGATGCGCTCAAGGAGACTAAGGTCCACGACGCGGCGTTTGCGAACAGAAGGGAACTGGTTTTCAATCCCGACAGGTTCAGTAAGGATTACGATGAGCCTCTGCCCATAGATAGAACCGTAAAGAAGGTACGCGCGGTCATTGACGAGAACAGGGGGATAGTATATGTCCCTGACGAGTGAACTAGACGAGGGAATATACTTATTCCTAGTATTTCTTTTCTCAGCGTTCTCTATAGCGTCTGCACTTTACATAGTCCGACAGAAAGTGGTCTTTTACTCGGCTGTTGCATTGGCTTTCTTGGGCATGTCAACAGCAGCCTTAATCGCCCTGCTATCACCTGGAGCTTACGGTATTTACTCAGTCCTTCACTTGCTACTGTACGTAGGGGCTACCGTGTCTTTCCTTGCAATAACGCTTGTCCTCTTCAGGGGTATAGAGGCAAAGCCCCAAGCAACCCCTGGCGTAGTGACTGGGGTAATTGTGGCAATACTGATAGGAATGGTGACAGCGTTCTTAATCTCGCCTTATTTGTCGGCAGTACCAGTTCAGCCGGGTTCGATAAGCCTAACCGCTTTAGCTAATGACCTGCTCGAGCAGTATTGGTTCCCCATAGTAGTGCTTATAGTCGGGCTCTTAACGACGGTAATCGAGGCCATAGCTTTGGCCAGGAGGAGGTGAAGGAGGTTGATAGCGGATTACATAATCCTTTCAACTTCAATAATTCTTATAGCCATAGGACTTTACGGACTAATGAGCAGTAAGAACGTAGTCAGGGTCTTACTATCGTCAGAAATCCTTTTAAACGCTTCCATTCTTTTCGTTTTCGCATTGGCCTACTTGCAGGGTCACACGTACCTGCCCATTATTTATTCAATTTTCGCGATCAGTATGGCCCTAATGGAGGTAGTGGTGGCTTTCGCTGCTGTAATACTCTATTTCAGGTCGAAAGGTACGTTGGAGGTGGACTGAATGCTGATGTGGATAATCTTCTTGATAACGATAGTTCTCTCCTCTCTCACCTTCTTCACCAAGTCGAAAAGGGCTTCATTTGGCCTAGCCCTCACTTCCCTGCTTGCTTCCTTGCCCCTCTTCGCGTTTTATGGTAAGCTCGAGTCGTTTTACGTTGCACCAACGATTGGTTCTTTCGGCCTAGTGGTCAACGACTTGACTCTTCCCCTTATGATCACAATTGAGGCGGTCGTTATCCCTACAACGGTCTACTCGCTGAGATATATGGAGGAGAGGTTCCACGAGTTGGGCTACGGGAACTGGGGGCTCTACTACGGTCTTTATTCCCTGTTCGCCCTCTCTATGCTCTACACCGTAATGTCGACTAACTTGCTAGAGATGTACCTATTCCTCGAGCTGAGCCTGGTAACTTCGTTCCTCACGATCCTCCTTTACGGATACGGCGACAGGAAGAGGATAAGCCTCATGTACTTCGTGTGGACTCACGTAGGCACTATCCTCCTTCTAATATCGATCGTGATACTGGGCATCCAGGTCGGGAAAATGGATATATATGATACTGCAACGACGCTGTACAATTATTCGTACGTGCAGTTCGGCGAGCTCCTGTTCCTCTTGGCAGTAATTGGGATGTTCATAAAGGGGGCAATTGCGGGGTTTAATATTTGGTTACCTTACGCACACGGCGAGGCCCCCACTCCGATCTCAGTACTTTTGAGCCCCAACATGGTGGGTCTCGGCATTTTCGTGGCATTAATCTATATGTACCTCTTCAGGGATCTCAGCTTCCTTGGGCCGGTGTTCATCGCGTGGGCCCTCCTCACCATGATATACGGCGGATTAAACGCACTTGCACAGAAGGACTTTAAGAGGTTCCTCGCTTACTCGAGCGTCTCCCAGATGGGTTACATGCTCCTCGGCTCGTCAATAGCTTATTATATGGGCCTTAGCGGCGACGTGAAGTCCCTCCCGTTGGGCGTCATCGCTTCCTTATTGATTTACGCCTCTCACGGCTTCGGTAAGGCCCTGCTCTTCATGAGCGCCGGCGCCGCGATAACTGAGTTACATGAAAGAAACTTCTATAGGCTTGGCGGACTTTATTATAGCTCTCCGCTATTTACTACGTTAGCCTTTATAGGTCTCCTCAACCTGTTGGGCCTGCCTCCGACTGTGGGCTTAATCAGTGAAGTCCTATTGCTGCTCTCAATGGGCGAAATCCTGCAGAAGGCGGGGCTTGTTTGGTACATAGTGGCGGTCGCTTTAGCTATGATAGCCATAGCGGTGACCTCTGCTTATACTACCTATCTCTTCAAAACAGCCTTTGCGGGCAGGCCTAAGGAAGGGGTAGACATTGATAAGGCGCTGGAGTACACCGCGCCGATGGCGATAATAGCTGCACTATCTCTCCTCTTATTCTTCGTGCCCACTGCGCTAGTTCCTTCGATTTCCGACTTTTACTATACGATTACTGGAAACGATTACTATTTGGCCGTCATACCCCTGCTTCCTGTGCTCGGCTCCTTTGTGGCCCTCATAACGCCCAAAGGTCTCAACCAGGACATTAGGGGAGGTATAGTCGTCGGCCTAATAGGGATATCTGCTATGATCTCGACGGTCGAGCTGGTAAAGGCCCTGCCTTACTTAAGTTTGAAGTCCTTACTGGTAGAGGTCGCTTCATTCCACATGTTCCAGTACTTCGACTTCAGGCTATCTCCAATCCAGGCAGTCCTTGGGGCAATGGTTTCATGGCTCTCCTTCTTCATCGCCCTTTATAGTATAGGCTACATGAAGGAGGACAAGGTCCTGAGGAGGTACTGGGGCTTCTTCGGGCTCTTCGTCACCTCAATGTTAACGGTAGTATACTCAGACAACGTAATACTCTTCTTGGCGGGTTGGGAAGGAACTAGCCTGGCGTCGTATGGCCTAATCAGCTACTGGCTCGACGATAACGAAAGGAACGTTGTCGGGGACTTCGGCAGGTACGTCTTCGGCCTCGAGTACGTCTCAAGGCCCACCACTAGCGGCATTAGGGCTATGGTGTTCACCAGGATAGGCGACGTGGCGTTCATTTCCTCCCTGGGCTACTTGCTTTACTTGACCTCAGGCTCAACGTACTCGGGAAACACCTCTCTATTTTCTGGGCTCTTCCCAGCTATACCCGAACTTTACGTCCTGCCAGGAGCCTGGATAGCCCTCCTTTTCCTAGTCTTAGGAGGACTAGCTAAGAGCGCCCAGTTCCCCTTCACTCAGTGGTTACTCACTGCCATGACCGGTCCCACCCCAGTGAGCGCTTTGATTCACGCGGCTACTATGGTAAACTTGGGAGCGATATTCACGTACTTCCTTTATCCCTATCTGAAGTACCCAGACCCACAGACTGCCTTGTTCACGGCGGTGATAATAGGAATCTCCGCCTTTACCGCGTTTTACACTAGCACCTCGGCTTTAGTCAGCAACGAGCAGAAGCTCATCTTGGCGTATTCCACAGCGGATCAGATTTCGTTAATGTTGCTTTCCTCCTCCGTTGGCGCTTTCGTATCAGCAATCACAGGAGACACGGTCTACCTCTACCTCGGGATAATCGTTTCATTGCTACAAATGCTCGCCCACGGCGTTTACAAGGCGACCCTCTTCATGAACGCAGGGACGGTGATACATTACACTGAGACCAGATACGTTGGCGTCTACACCAAGCTGTACAAGCACATGAAATACGTCTTCGTCTTGCAGCTAATAGCTGCACTTAACCTGGCTAACTTACCTCCGCTGTTCGGCTTCTGGGCTCACAACGCGATTTCAACTGTTGTTTCCGTTAACCCGCCGTTGTTAGCCCTTTACATCCTAACCGAGTTCCTGGGTTCAATTTATATAATCAGGTACATAGCTAAGGCCTTCCTCTGGCCTAAGGGCAGGGAAGTAGAGGAAGCTGGGCACTACGGGATAACTATGATTATCGCTCCCACGTTCTTAGTTATAGCCTCTATAGCTCTAGGCCTCGCATTTCCTACAATAGTTCACGGCCTTGCACCAAGTGAGGCCTCCCACCTGACGGAGGTAGACGTAATAGAGCTAGGCCTTTCGTTGCTCGGCATAGCTATTGCTCTAGTCCTCTTCTCTAGGGGCTACGAGATGAGGGAAAACCCGTTGACCAGGTTCCTTTACTACGCTTGGTACGTAAACCCGGCCTTCGACAAGTTCGGAGCGCTCTCGTTCTCGTTCGCCAACAGGCTGTACTCGGCCTTCGAATATGGCGTAATTGACGTAGGCCTGAACGTCGAGTTACCCAGAACGTTAATCGCTTGGGGCACCGGCCTCATTTCTAAGATTCAGGATCAGATACTTAGGGACTATATAGCGGTCTACGTCTCAGGCCTCGTGATAGCAATCCTCCTGGCACTAATGGTGATAGTTAGGGGTGTTTGAGATGGATGTTATTAGTTATTTACCAATAATAATTCCCTCCATATTTCTAGTTATACCTTCAATAATAGTTGTCTTCATTAGGTCAGTGAAGTCGGCGGTGTATATAGGAATAGCATCCCTAGCGGTGACCTTGCTGAGCACAATCATATCGCTTCTCAACGGTTTCAGTTCAATCTTACTCTTCCACTCGCAGGTATACTTAGACGTAGTATACTACGTTATCTCCATTATTACTGACTTGAGCGCCATATTGACTCTCCTGGGGGTGCTCAATGAGATAAAGAGCTGGCCCACAGGAAGCTCCTTCGTGTCCTTGACTATGCTGACGGTGCTCGGAATACATTACTTGGCCGCTTCGGCGTCCGTGCCCATGTTATTAATGGGGTGGGGAATCGCTTCTGCGGCGATTTACACCTTAGCTATGCTATCTAAGGACAGGCTCTCTGCAATAGCGGGCATAAAGTATCTGATAATGGGAATAGTGAGCAGCTCATTCATGATTCTGGGCCTTGCATACTATGTGGCTTTTACGGGGACTCTTTCCCTAATAGGGGTTCAAGTCAACGCGCCTGTGGCATTCGCCGTTGTCCTCCTTAGTGTGGCCGCTATGTTCAAGCTCGGCACGTTCCCGTTCCACACATGGATGCCGGACTTGTACAGTAGGGGTAACAGGGCTGGCGTTACTGCCGTAGCTGGACTTGGAAAAATTGTGGGGGTTGCCCTGCTCTTAAGGGTCTTAACCCTGTTAGACCCAAGTGAGATGCTCGTTCAGATCGAGGTCGTCCTATTTAGTGTCATGGCGATAGCGACCCTCACGTTCGGCAACATTATGGCTTTCGGCAGGACAGAGCTCAGTGAACTCGTAGCCTATAGTTCAATATCACAGGCAGGTTACTTCCTCTTAGCTTTCGCCATGCTCGGAGTAAACGCTCAAGTAGCCCTAATAGGCCTGGCCTTCCAGACCCTGGCCTACACTGTGGCGCAGATCGGCCTCTTCTCTGGAATTAGCTATATAGAGAAGGTCAACGGAAGCGCTGAGTACAAGTACTTAAGGGGTCTGGCCTCTGGCGATAGGGCGAGCGCGTTCTCCCTTATTGTGCTTCTCCTGAGCCTCCTGGGGTTTCCGCCCATATTGGGCTTCTGGGCCAAGCTGTTCATATTTGAGGCGACGTTCGCCTATCCCGTGATCACTGTTTTGGGCCTCATAAACAGCGCGGCATCTGCAGGATACTACATTCAGCCGATTAGGGAGATCTTCGGCGAAGGTAAGTGGACTGTCTCGATGTCCTCGGAGAGGTCAATACTGATTGCCACTGCAATTATATCAATTATATTAGGGGTTGTGGCACCCCTATTCCTAGT